>JAYVHC010000315.1:0-8016 GCA_043771575.1 Planctomycetia bacterium | reverse complement strand
CGAGCTGAGAATCGCCGATTTTCGCAAGTCATGGTGAACCGCGTGTGGACTCGATTGATGGGCTGGGGCTTGGTCAAGTCGCTGGATGATTGGGATGGGCGGAATCCGGTCAATGCGCCGTTGCTGGAGTACCTCAGCCGTGAATTCGTTGATATGGGTTATGATCTCAAACAGTTGGTAAAGCTGATTGTTCAGTCGGAAATTTATCAACGCAAATCCGTCGCCGGTGCCCACATGGATTCTTCCCTGGCGTACACATCGCCTTGGCACCGGCGTCTCACGGCGGAACAGGTCGTCGACGCAGCGCACGCCATCGCCGGTGTCCCCCTTGCAACGGAAGCCATCACTTTTGACCCTGAAGCTTCGCAAGCAGTGCAGAATTTTTTGAATCTTGGTCCTGCCAAGCGCGCTTGGCAACTGACCTCATTGTCAAACGAACGCGATCGCCCAAGCCTAGCACTCCCTAAAGCCGCCGCCGTGGTGGAATGTCTTGAAGCTTTTGGTTGGCGTTCATCGCGGCAATCGCCAACCAGCCATCGCGAGACAGAGCCCAATGTGGTTCAGCCTGGAGTCATCGCCAACGGCAATCTTACCGGCTGGGTCACGCGCTTCACTGACGATTCCGCATGGACCGTTGAAGCACTGGAGGCTACGTCGACTGAGCAGTTCGTTGACCGGTTATTCTTGCGAATCCTCAGCCGCCATCCGCGATCTGAGGAGAGCCAAGCGTTTGTTAGCGCGTTAACAGTAGGCTTTGATGATCGCCTGCAAGAGCCCATAAAATCCGTGCGTCTGCCTCGGATTCATCGCGGCTTCGTCACTTGGTCAAACCACTTTGCCGTCGAGTCGAATGAACTCATGCGCGACGTCGAGCGCGAAGTGGCCGCCGGTCCCGAACCGACTCAGCGTTTGACTGCTGCATGGCGAGTACAAGCAGAAGACGCCGCTTGGGCTCTGCTCAATACGCCTGAGTTTCAATTTGTACCTTAGTGCTTTGTCAAAGACGAAAACTGGGATTTGTTCAATTAGCCGGAACGCATGAGCGTCCGGTTTTGTAATGTAAACCGGGTGCTGCGGCTGATCCCTGTTTACCCATTTGACGCTCCACTAGCAAGCTTTGTCGCTATTCGTCTTCCGGAGCGGTCTGCCTAAGGATTGGCTGGTAACGACTTTTCTAAGCAAATGATTTTTTCTTCCAAAGTCATGCTTCAAGGTTTCACTCACTTCACTGCAGGAGATCAGTTGATTATGTGCAACTAGCCCCACGCCGCGCAATCGCTACAACTGGATAGTAACCAGCTCAAAGCGCGAAGAAAACGCTTTAATGCCACGCTACCGGATGCGGACAATCCCTTCAGGAGGGATGCCGCTTGACGGGCCTGCGCCACGGCGACAAGGGTCGTTAAGTCAGATAAAACAAGCTAGAAACGTAATGCCTGCTTTTGCTTGACAGGCGGAAAAGCTGCCCTATTTGTTAATAGACGAATTCCGTAAACTAGGCGGAATTGCAGGCAATTGGCCGCACGCCAGAACTGCTTTAAATACGGTAACTCGAACACAGCCCAGAAGTTGAGACTGCGCAATGAACATGGACGCATTAAAGACCCGCGTGAAGAAAGCTCCCACAACCCAAACTTCATTGCTCGCCGATTTACCCGCTGAGTTGCAACGACATTTGACTATCACGCTCGCTCACAATGCGAACGAATTCGATAGCCGCTATCTCTATCGCGCGTTGGCAATTTCTGTCCGTGACCGATTGGTTAGCCAGTGGCAACAGACTAAAGACCGCTTACTTGGTAGCGATGTTCGCAAGGTCTATTACCTCTCGCTTGAGTTTCTGATTGGCCGCTCGCTTGGCAATGCAGTGCAGAATTTGGATCTCGACGCAGCCACGGACGCGGCATTACATCAGTATGGTGCTGAATTGGAAGAAATCGGCGAACAAGAGCTGGACGCTGGCCTAGGCAACGGCGGTTTGGGACGTTTGGCAGCCTGCTTCTTGGATAGCTGTGCCAATTTACAATTACCGGTCGTCGGGTATGGAATTCGTTACGAATATGGCATGTTTCACCAGCATATTGAAAACGGTCGCCAAGTTGAAGACCCCGACCACTGGCTCCGCGATGGCAATCCCTGGGAAATCGAACGCCATGAAGATACAAAACACGTGCGCTTTTATGGTCGAGTTGAGCAGCATTTTGGCAGTGATGGCAAGATGCGAGCCAGTTGGGCAGATACGCTCGATGTACTGGCTGTTCCGTACGACATGCCGATTCCGGGTTTCAAGAACAACACGGTGAATACATTGCGGCTGTGGAAAGCGACCGCCACGGATGCATTTGATTTGGGCGATTTCAACTCCGGCAGCTACCCCGAATCAGTTGCCGAAAAGAACACCGCTGAACAAATCACGATGGTTTTATATCCCAACGACAGCAGCGAAAATGGCAAAGAGTTGCGGCTCAAACAGCAGTACTTCTTAGTCTCTGCCAGTTTGCAGGACGTCATTGCCAACTGGGTCAAAGTGCACGGCCATGACTTCACTGATTTCGGTAATAAGAATTGCTTCCAGCTCAATGATACGCATCCTGCCTGTGCCATAGCTGAGTTGATGCGATTGCTGATGGACGAACACAAACTGGAATGGGATGCGGCATGGGCCATCACGCAGAGTTGCATGGCCTACACGAATCACACACTGTTGCCCGAAGCCCTTGAACGCTGGTCGGTAAAGCTATTCAGCCGCTTGCTGCCACGCCTCATGGATATCATCTATCAGATCAATGCACGCTTCCTGGCGTTAGTTGAGAAGAAATGGCCTGGCGACGTTTCTATGATGCGCAAGATGTCGATCATCGAAGAAGGTGATCAGCCGCAAGTTCGAATGGCTTTCCTCGCGATCATTGGCAGCTTCTCAATAAACGGTGTCGCAGGCTTGCATACTCAGTTGCTAAAAGAGGGGCTGTTTGCTGACTTCTATGCGTTGTGGCCCGAGCGATTTAATAACAAAACGAACGGCGTCACGCAGCGTCGCTGGCTGGCACATTGCAATCCAGGTTTACGCGACTTAGTCGATATGGCAATTGGCAACGAATGGCAAAAGGACCTCAGTCACATCAAAGCCCTGACTCCGTTTGCTGATGACGCAGCGTTCCGAGATAAATGGATCGCCGTCAAACGAGCCAACAAAATGCGGCTGGCAAGCTATGTGTTCAAACACACCGATGTGCGATTTGATTTGGACGCGATGTTCGATGTGCAAGTCAAACGTATTCACGAATATAAACGTCAACTGCTAAATTTGTTGCACGTGGTTCACTTGTACGATCGAATCTTACGCGGAGCTACGACTGGGATGATTCCTCGCGCAGTGTTGATCGGTGGCAAAGCAGCCCCAGGCTATCATATGGCCAAACTGATCATCAAGCTGATTAACGATGTCGCGAAGACGATTAATCAAGATCCCAAAGCGAACGAGTTGCTGAAGTTGGTATTCCTACCCAACTACCGTGTGTCCGCTATGGAAGTGATCTGCCCCGCGACAGAATTGTCCGAACAGATTTCGACTGCAGGAAAAGAAGCTTCGGGCACAGGTAACATGAAATTCATGATGAACGGAGCGTTAACGATTGGTACGCTCGATGGAGCCAACATTGAAATCCGCGACAACGCGGGTGCTGAGAATTTCTTCTTGTTCGGACTGGATGCAGCGGAAGTACAAGCAGCCAAATACGACTATGCTCCGAATGACATTATCGCTGCCGACGCAGATATCTCCCGTGTTGTGCAGTTGTTGGAGGATGGTACTTTCAATCGCGAAGAGCCCGGGATCTTCAATGTCATCGTTGCGGGTCTGCGTAGTCCGTATGATCAATGGTTGACGATCGCTGATCTGCGCAGCTACATCGACGCGCAAAAGGCAGTCAACCAAACATACCTTGATCCTGTTCGCTGGAATCGGATGAGCATCCTCAACTGCGCAAACAGCGGATGGTTCTCGAGCGATCGAACCATCGGCCAATACGCTGACGAAATCTGGAAGACCGGGCCAGTGGGTTAACGCATCCGAGTTCAGCCATCCGCGGCGCAAAATCAACCGTAGGCTGGGTCGACCCAGCCTACGTTACCGTGAACGGTGCACAGTCGACAATTATCACGGTGACTCTTGCCTCCCTCGCTGCCCCTCGGAATCAGTGCAAAATCCCAAAAATCCGTGGCGGACATTCTCATTGCATTCGACTCCTCTATCTATGGGGACTTCAAACTTGACCTCCAACTCTACTTTAGATCCTCCGTCGCCCGGTGACGACCAATCGTTGTTGCAGCGTTACAGGAGAGGCGATGACGATGCGGCGACGGAGTTGTACATGCGATATGCGCATCGCTTGCAGGCTTTAGCCGGCTTTAGCCCAAGCTCAAACTTCAACGGACTTGAAGCAGAGGGTGGATAACGAAGATTTGGTGCAGTCGATCTTTTGGACCTTTTTTCGAAGGGTTGCGCGCGGCCAATACGATGTTCCAAACAGTGAAGAACTGTGGAAATTGTTATTGGTGATAGGCCTCAACAAGATTCGTTCAACGGCCATTCATCATCGAGCCCATAAACGCGATATCGGTCGAACGACTTCCGGTTCTGCTGCGCTCGAAGCACAACAGGGCCAACCCAACCAGTCTGATGAAACGGGCTTAATAACACTGGAAATGACCATCGAAGAACTGCTGTCGCACTTGCCACCGCAGTATCGGGAAATCGTCAACTATCGAATTTCGGGTTATGACGTTTCCGAAATTTCAGAGATGACCAAGCGATCCAAACGAACGGTTGAGAGAATCCTCCAAGCGTTTCGTAAGCAGTTGGGCGACTTGCTCAAAGATGATGTTGAAATAGATGATGTCGAAATAGATGATGTCGAAATAGATGATGTCGAATCGCGCTAAAAACCTCTTTTTCCAATGAAAATTTAGGTCGGGAGTGCGAGGCTCCTGCCGAGCTTTTGCGGTCAGCGTATTCGGCACCCCTCGCTGGTGGACAGTCAATCGCGGCCCCGCGTGAAACAGAGTTATTAATCCGGTAGGGTGAACGAGCGGCGGTGGTTTAGCGATTTCAGGCTTTCGCCTAAATCTAGGGAATGGGCGGTGCGTTTGACAGTTACCGTGCTCTCTTTAGAATAGAGTAGATCTAAACGCTGACAAACGGTCCTGGCGGTACTCTCACGGTGAGGGTGACCGGCCTGCTTTCGCTGATTGTTGGCATCGCGAGCCTGGGTACGAGAAATCGACCAGTTCTGCGAAGGCGATTGCTAGGAATTGGAACTGCTATGTTCGGAATTGGAATGCCAGAATTACTGATCTTTATGGTAGTAGTTCTGCTCGTGTTCGGAAGCTCTCGACTACCTAGTCTAATGCGGAATTTGGGCCGCAGTGCGAACGAGTTTAAGGCCGGTATGCGCGATGGGGTCTCGGATCCGAACGACAAAATCGAAGACAATTCCAAAAATTAGTTTTCGGTCGAGTTCGTTTTCCCTGCCACATCACATCTAGTCGCTGAGGGCTTGTGCCGCCATGTTTGGCTTAGGTTACCAAGAAATGATGGCCTTTGGGGTCATCGCCTTGATGCTCTTCGGTAGCAAATTGCCTGAAGTTGCTCGGAGCTTCGGAGCCAGCTACCGCGAGCTTCGAAAACACTTGGATTCGTTTCAGCGTGAGTTCCATAACTGGGAACATGCTGAACCAGCATCCAAGAAACCCGCTTTCACTCCCGAAACTGAACGCATCGAACCGACGACGCCAAAGTTTATTCCTCCGCCTCCAACGGAAGAAAACGAGTAGCGTTTATTTAACGCTGGAAATGCTGGAAATTGTCACGCCCTTCGCCCCAGGCGATGGGCGTGCTTCATTGGTCGTAGTCACGACGCTCCGACGTCGTGAAATTCACACCACACTCGACACTGCGGTCAGTTATCGACGCTGCCGATGGTCAGCAAAGCTTTGCGGTTCGACCAGGGAGCATCGGCTTCGCGCCAGAATTGAATGTGCTCTTCACCGAGTCGCCACGAGTAGAAGGCATCGCGACCAACGATCGACGCTGGAAACTCAATCCAGCCCTCGTCAGGTTGTCGCAAGAACACTCCTAGAGATTCCAATTCTTCGCGATAGCGCCAGATTTGATCGTATTCCTCTTGCAAGTCCGCGCGGCTCTCGGCAACTTCGTCATCGTAAACTTGGCCGGCTTTGCGAGCTCCTTTGCGGAGCAGACGATAAAGATCGGTCCGTCGTCCCGTGACGATACGAAAAACTTCGCAAATATCGCTAACGATCGAACGCACCAGGGGAAGCATTGCGTTAGCTTCGTCCAGCGTAAATCGCTTGAGCGTTTTTGTGGCTTCAGTGTTATCTTTCATTTTCACAGACTTTGCAGTTGGAAAATGTACCCGCTGTTTTAGTTAAGCGTCCGCGCTGACCCAATCCACCCTTCTAGCTATTTCGGTCCGCCAGGGTGCGTCCGAAACCAAAATCTCAGCTCTCTTCACTAAAAGGCGATAATAATCAACAAATCCGCATAAGTTCAGAGCAATATCGGAAATTATTCCCAGACTCTCTATTCTGTGGCCGTTTCCGAGCCCATTGCTATTCAATTTTACGTCAGGTTTGTTTCCGGCGTTCGCTATTCTTACCACCGATTTCAGTTGGACAAGGTGTTTGAACCGCGTTTAGCTAAACTTGCTCGCTACCAAGATTGGACGGACTTCCACTTCCAGAGCGTAATTAACCCAGGGGTTGTTTCGCCAATTTTCAGTCCCAATTGGAATTTTTCGAAAAAATGCACCTGTTGGGGTTAAGAAAGTTCCCTAAAAACCGCCGATGCATAGCGAAGCGGCTGCGACGGCTTGGTGTGGAATTTTTTCAGGTGCCGGTGCTATGGAGGCATTGAAAATGGCTTTTAGAGCCCAAATGACTGAGCGAATGGCTTTTCGGCGCGTTCTGGCCATGCTGCTGGCCTTGAACGGTTCGGTGGGAGTTGCACAAAGCGAGTCGCCGTCCGCCGCCACTGACACGCCTAAAACTTCGAGCAACGCCAACGCCGATCCCAGCAAGCCTTGGATCGTCCGTGACCCAGCCACGGGTCGTCTGTTTCAGCAGCAACTCGTGCCGGTCAGCGTGCCAGTCACTCGCTGGGAAGCTCGAACCATCGAACAAACGGTCTACGAGCCAAAATTCACAACACAGGTCCAGCAAATTTCGCAAACCACGTACAGGCCCAGTACACAGTATGCAATGCAGCCCAAAGTGCGCGGCTGGTGGAATCCGTTTAAGCAACCCGTTCAGGCCTATCAATACGTTCCCATCACGCACTGGGTTCCACAAACCCTCCAGAGCCAACATCCGGTCCTGGTACAACATTGGGTTCCCAAGTCGCAGAAGATGGTGGTTTATCAGCCAGTACAGGCGACCGAAACCCGTCAACAATTAGTTCAAACCGAGTTGCCACAGCCGAAATCCTCGCAAGTGATTGCCACCGTTCCAACGCCTCGGCAACCGCTATTCCGTCTTCCCCTACTGGCTCAACAACGCGTCCTGCCATGGCCTAGCACAACTGGAAGTGGCTCCTTTGTTGCCCTCCCCCCAAACACCGTTCCAAACGCACGTTCCAGCCCGTTAGTTCATGCCGACAACACGCCCCAATTCACCACACTTTATGCGTCCAACGGCCTGCGTCCTGTCGCCAAACCTCGTACCCCGTTGGTATTGCCACCGCTGGCAATACCTCGTTTTGCCACGAGCCCCTACGCTGAACCTCTGCAAACCACTAACAGTGTGAATGCCACCGCGTCTCGCGACATCCTCCAGTCCGGAATGCAGCCGACCGTGCTCCGCTAGAAACGAGCGGGGTACGCTTCCAGCTTGCCACGGCAGTGATCGGGGTAGGGAAGACCGATTGATTTCGGTCTCCCCTCCCGCCAAACCGTACGGGCGGTTTTCCCGCATACGGCTTTCCAGTTAGTAGGTTCCTAT
>JAYVHC010000314.1:0-7474 GCA_043771575.1 Planctomycetia bacterium | reverse complement strand
TATGGCTCGCAGTAAGAACCAATTCGGAGCGAGGTAGTTGAGTTTTAACTCAATAATTGGCTGCACGTTGCCAGACCCCTTGCTCCATTCATACAAGTTACCTTGGTCGCTGTAGACGACAGCAATGATGGGCAAGAACAGAACTGCCCACCATGGAATTGTATTTGCAAGCAACTCGGCCACACGCCGCACCGTCGCGCTCCAACCGGCTCGCACGACGTGTTGAACCAGCACAAAAAACAAAGCTCCCAGACAGAAGCTCAGACAGTAAACATAATTCGTCAAGTACGAATGAAAGAACATCCGAAAGCCAGTTGCCTCATTCTCGGAACTCGAACCGAAATGAAACAAGCCGAGACTGACCAGAACGCTACAGAAACCGATCGCAGCCAGCATCGGAGCCTTTGCACGCCAGCTAGCGGGCATCGTGATATTGTCGTTTAAGGTGTTCGCAGCCATCAAATTTACCTGAATTCTACAGCGTGATACGATAGACGCATAAGTTTACTTGGACGACAATTCATTACGTCGCGATTCCGGGACATCTTCGATCTTGGCATTCTGGCTACGCTGCAACGATCGCACGTAAAGTACAACCGCCCAACGTTCACGCGGCGAAAGCGAGGAAGCATACCCCGCCATTCTGCCTTTGCCGTTTGTAATGGTGTAGTAGATTCGCCCAATAGTCTGTTTCTGAACGATATCCGAATGCATGCTGGTCGGCTGTAGCCAATAAGTCTGCACCAAGTTAACCGCGCGCTGAGACACAAGACCATCGCCGTAACCGCCGAACCCATGACAAACAGCGCAGTTGATTTCGAATTTCTTCTTTCCCAGAGCGAACAGCTCGTCGTTCACTTCGATGGGGAACTCGGTTAACCACGCGTAGTTGGGTTCCGCCGCGGCGCCGGCTGGTCCTGCTCCAGCAGCTGGCTGGGGATCAGCTGGCGTTCCTACAACCGGCTTAGTTGTTGGTTCCGGCTGAGGCTCTTGCGCAGCTGGCGCCTGCGTATTTACGGCAGGCACAGCCGCATCTTGAATCTTAAACGCGACCATCCGCGTCGCATCGGCAGTTTCCAAAGCGGCCGTCTTGTCGGGATCGTATCCGAGATAATAGGGATCCGCCAAATCCAATTCGCCTCGCGCAATAGTGCCGGGCACGGGTTGTCGTTGAACACGGCGATCTGCAAATAGAGTCGTCGTTTGCTGAGGCTTCTTTTTCGGCTGGAAATCCATGTCGAAAAACACATGCCAGCGTGGCGCGTCACTTCGAGCGGACCGCATCCTTAACAAAATGGCACCGGGAATCAATGTTAGCAGAATCACGGAGAGAATCACCGTAAATATCGCTTTGGGGATCTCTGACGAACTCGAGTCCTCGCGTACCTCGTCGATTGAAACCGGCCCGGTGCTTTCAAGTAGACTCTTTACCTTATCAGTGTTGAAGTACTTATCGCGAGAATCAACCCACAAGAAGAAACGGTCATCCGTGGCTCGGTCAAATTTTGGATTAGTGAACATAGGATTGCTAAATTTCGGCAACCCATTCAAACCAAGCATTGCAAACACGGTCGTAAACGCAGCAAACAATATCGTCAACTCAAACGCCACTGGAATGAACGCTGGCCAGCTTGCAAACGGCTTGCCGCTGATAATGTAGGGATAGTCATAGGCGTTCGTCCACCATTGCATAAGCAAGGCGACACTAGTTCCCGTCGCACCCGCAAAAAGCGTAAACCAAGGCAAAATGGTAGCCTTGATACCCAACGCCTCATCGATTCCGTGAACGGGAAACGGCGTGAACGCATCGGTGCGGGAATAGCCGGAATCGCGGACTTTACGCGCCGCGTCGAGCAGTTTCGTGTCGTCCGTGTACTCGGCCACCCACCCAAAGGCACGTGGAGGTTTGGTTTTTTTCTCAGGCTTATGATCGCTCATATTTTTCAGCAACCTGACTAACTCTTGAACAGTTGGAATTACTTGTGATGAAAACTTGCCAGACAAATAGAAAAGGGATCAGACCCTTTTCAATCAGGACCTAATGTGACTGGCCATGTGCGTGGCCATGACCATGTCGATGCTCCGCGTGCGCATGCTGACTCATTACACCTTTCACTTCCGCTATCGCGACGATCGGCAAATACCGACAGAACAACGAAAACAGCGTGAAAAACAAACCAAAGCTTCCCACCAACATACCGAGGTCGACCCAGGTTGGCGTGAAGTATCCCCAGCTGGCTGGCAAAAAGTCTCTACTCAGCGAAGTTACCGTAATCACGAATCGCTCGAACCACATGCCAATGTTCACAAAGATCGAAACGATCCACATGGCTACCGCATTGGTCCGAAAGAACTTGAACCAAAACAACTGCGGCGAGATCACATTACAACTAACCATAATCCAATAGGCCCACCAGTAGGGACCGAATGCACGGTTCCAGAAAGCGAACACTTCATAAGGGTTCTTGCTATACCAAGCCATGAAGAACTCAGTCGCATAAGCCAAACCCACCAGGGAACCCGTCGCCAGGATGATCTTGTTCATGTTATCCAAATGACGCAGGGTGATCACATCTTTGAGCTTGTAAATCGCCCGTACCGGTACGAGCAGCGTAACCACCATGCCGAAGCCGCTGAAAATCGCCCCTGCTACGAAGTAAGGTGGGAAGATCGTTGTGTGCCAACCCGGCAATTGCGAAACGGCGAAGTCAAAGCTAACTACCGTATGCACGGATAGAACCAGCGGCGTCGCCAAAGCAGCCAGCAGACTGTAAGCCTTCTCATAACGCATCCAGTGACGCGACGAGCCAGACCATCCGAGTGACAAAATACCGTAGACCATGCGGCGGAATTTATTCGTCGATCGATCGCGGAAGGTCGCCAAATCAGGGATCATACCCATATACCAGAACACCAGCGAAACCGATGCGTAGGTCCCAACCGCAAACACGTCCCACAATAATGGGCTACGGAACTGCGGCCACATCCATAGATTTAAACTTGGGTAGGGTGTTAACCAAAATGCCAGCCACGCACGACCCACGTGAATGCCAGGAAAAGTCCCTGCACATACCACCGCGAAAATCGTCATCGCTTCCGCAGCCCGGTTAATACCCGTTCGCCAATTCTGCCTGAACAGAAACAGAATCGCAGAGATCAACGTTCCAGCGTGACCGATGCCGACCCAGAACACGAAGTTTACGATTGGCCATGCCCAGAAAACTGGCGACATGTTACCCCAAACGCCGACCCCGGTCAGAAACAAATAAACAATCAGTCCGCCGAACATTCCGAGTGTCGGAACCGCCAGCAAAAACGTGACCCACCACGCCAGCGGTTGAGCCTCTTCGCTGATTCTCGCAACCATGTGCGTCAACGAACCATACGTCTGATTACCGGTCACCAGCTGTGTGCGCCGACCGGGTGTGTCAATCGTGTTATCGATTACTTTGTTACTAGCTATGGTCGCCATTGGCCTCGCCAGACTCTACGTAGTTTTTTGGTGGGATTCTGAATGCTCAGCATGGTCATGGTGAGCTACTTCTAACTGGTCACTGGTCTTCAAACGAGCATGGGTGTTGCGAACTCGGGCTAAGTACAGCGTACGCGCCTTGATGTTCAACTCCGCCAGCATCTCATAAGCTCGTTCGCTCTTTTGAATTTTCGAGACGCGGCTATTCGGATCGTTCAAATCGCCAAAAACAATCGCTTGCGATGGACAAGCCGACTGGCAAGCGGTTTGAATTTCGCCGTCTTGAAGCGGACGGCTTTCGGTGCGCGCCTGAATCTTGCCGTTCTGAATTCGTTGAATGCAGTAGGTGCACTTTTCCATCACACCGCGGCCGCGGACTGTCACTTCTGGATTCAGGACAAGCGTTTGCAGCTTGCGGCTCGCCTCTTCCAGCTTGCCCTTCTGTTGCCACCCGTAAAAGTAGCCGTATTCCGTTTGATAGTTGAAATAGTTGAAACGGCGAACTTTGTAAGGACAGTTATTGGCACAGTAGCGAGTACCGATACAGCGGTTGTAGGCCATCGCATTGATGCCTTCTTCGGTATGCACTGTCGCCGCAACCGGGCAAACTTGCTCGCAGGGAGCGGTTTCACAATGTACGCAAGCGACTGGCTGATTGACTATCTTCGGCGTGTCAGCATCACCACGGAAGTAGCGATCGACCCGTAACCAATGCATTTCGCGACCGCGGGTCACTTGTTCTTTACCCACTACGGGCACGTTGTTTTCCGCTTGACAAGCGATCACGCAAGCGTTGCAGCCCGTACACTTATTCAAGTCGACGGTCATGCCCCATTGATGATTGACCGTGACGTCGCTTTCGAAGACCTTCATCGGCTCTTCCCACATCGACTCCAGCGCCGGATGATGAGTGCCGAGATGCTCGACGAAGTCCGCACCTCCCTCTTGGATCTGCTCAAGCGTGCCTTCGCGAATCAATCGCTGAGCACGCGTTTTGGTCTCTTCTAGACCTAGCTCATCGATGGCAAAGTGGTCTTGCGTAGTCGCCAACTTGTAGGGCCGCGGTAGCGGTTTCGCTTCCACGTTCTGCACCAAGTGCATCGCCTTAGACGAACGCAAGTGAGCGATGTCTTGGCCGATCGCGACTTCGGCATTGCTGTCAACTGCTTCGTCTCGGCAAACGCGTCCGTATCCCAACTGGACCGAAATCGAACCGTTGGCTTGACCAGGCATAATGAACACTGGCAGGTCAAGCGTCTCGACACCGTGAATCAGTCGAGTCATTTCGCCCTGCTTCAGCGAGAGCAAGTCTGCAGTCTTAGGGCTGACCAAAGCCGCGTTGTCCCAGCAAATCTTTGTGATCGACTGCGGCAATTCCTGCAGCCAAACGTTCTTGGCAAACCGTCCGTCGTACAACGAATCACTGACTGTTAGCATCAGCTCAAGCGAACCCTGTTCGATCGCATCCAAGTCAACAGAACCGGTCGGATCGGTACCATCCACAGTGAAAGGACCAACGAGCGGTTCCGCTTTCAACCCCACCAAAAAACCGCTATGCAAAACTTCTCGCCATTGACGACTGGTCACTGGCTTGCCAGCTACTGCGTCGGTCACTTTGCGGATCAATTGCTCTGAACTAACTGCACCGACTCCCTCGCCGTGCAGCATCGCCATGATCTCGATCGCCGCTTTGCCACCCCGCAAAGGAAGAATCTGCGGTTGCGAAATACCATAACTGCCGTCGATACCGAGAACGTCGCCCCAGCTCTCCAGCTGATGGGCAAGCGGCAGGCTCCACGCACAATCCTGTGCCGTTTCATCTTCGAACTCAGCCAAGTAAACCGTGTCCTCGAGCTTCTTCAGAGAATCACCGAGAGCCACATCGCCGGGCGCTGTATAGACGGGATTGTCACCCAGAATCCAGACACTCGTTACTGCACCTGAGTCAAGCTTTTCCACCAGCTCGACTAAGCTGGCAGGCTGAGCACCCTCTATGGCCGAGCGGCTTGGCATCAGCATGACCGACTTGCCAAAGTTTTCGAGTTTTTGATTTAACTTGAGCGCCAGCAACTGCACATCCAGCGGCTGCTGGGCACCGACGGCCACCACGCCCGCGCCTTGATGCTTTACCAAATCTTCAGCCATCGCATCAATGAAGCGATTCACTTTTTCTTCAGATTTAATCAGCTCAAATGGCTTTTCGCCTTCAGCGGGCAGTGTCGGCTGAAAATTCTTCAGCAGGTCATCCACCCTCTTCGAAAGCCGCAGCAGGAACGCGCCGATCTGTGAACTGCGAACCGCCAAACGCGAATCCGCCGCCGCACCGGTCACGGAAAAGCGGGCCTCGACCGCGTACAGCCTGTTCATCTTGCTCGGCTCTGGAACACGCCCTTTCGAGAATTGGCGCGTGTACAAGATCATGTTCGGATCGTTGCCCAACAGATCGCAATCCAGGGCACAAATCACTTGTGCAGCATCCAGCTTGTAAACCAACTCAGCTGGCTTTCCCGCCGCTTGCTGGCACGCTTTCGCCTGACTTGATAGGTCGACCGATGAATACTGAACCACAGTTGTCTTGGGCAGCAATTTGACCGTTTCGGCAACCCAGCGATTAACAGCCGGTGACAACGAAGGTGACATTAAAACTGCGTGCGAAGAACCACCGTTGGCCTTGAGAACCTTTAACTGAGCCTTGGCATAAGTTGCGAAATCTTCCCAAGTAGACGCCTCTAGCTTGCCATCGACACGTTTCGCGACGCGACTGGCTCGATCCGAATCGTACAAACCTAAAACGCACGCCTGGGCAAAAACATCGCTGCCCGCACTGGCGAATCGCGACTTATCGCCAGCATCCCCCAAATCGTTGGGTTCGCTGGCGCGCATCAGTGGATGCTGCGCATTGCCTTCAGCCTTGATTGGGCGGCCGTCCATATTGCTGATCAGCAAGTGGCATGCGCGGCCAGCCAATTCGAAATTAGTTGCATAATGCTTGGGTACGCCCGCTACATTGTTAGGCGGCCGCACCACAAAGGCGGCAATTTCATCCGGCCCATAGCGACAACCCGCAAAACCACCCAAAGCCAACGAGGAACTCATCAGCTTCAACCACTTCCGGCGCGAAACACCCTCCGGAAATTCGGAAGCCGCTTGCGGAAACTCGCGACTGGCAATCTGCTCGAACTCTGCCGTTTCTTGCAAATCGTTCAGACTTCGCCAATAAGTTTTATTCGCCGACATTGTCTTATTCGCCTGCATCTGCGGGACAGCACTACGCTGCATGGTTGGATTGTGAATTCGTCTGAAACTCAAGTCTTCATTCGGCACAAGCTTGCAAACATACCGCTCGCCAAACCGACCGTTCGCATTCTAAACTTATCGATGGCAAACCGCGCAGTTGGCGCGCGGGTGGATATTGTTCTCTGCACGCAATTGCTTACCGATCTCTTCCCGCGTCTGGCCCTTCTCAGGCTCCCAGTCGAGCTTCGTAATAAACTCAACTGGGCGAATGTTCGCATCAGGGTTGTTGTGACACTCAAGGCACCAAGCCATCGATAACTCTTTAGCCTGATAAACCTTTTCCATCGTATCAATGCGACCATGGCAACTTACACAACTAACACCACGGTTCACGTGCGCGGCGTGATTGAAAAAGACAAAGTCCGGCAGACGATGGATCTTCACCCATGGTATGGATTCGCCCGAAGCCCAACTCTCATGAACGGCTCGCAATTTCGCGCTCGTTGGATGCACCGCGGAATACTCAGGAACGCCGTTGGCCGCCATCGGACTGTGACAATTGATGCAAGTTGCGGTCGGTGGCACAGTGGCTGCCGCGGCTTTGTCAACATTCACGTGGCAATACCGGCAATCCATCTTCAGTTCACCAGCGTGAATCTTGTGACTGAAGGGCACTGGCTGATCCGGTGAATAACCCACATTAAGAGTTACCGGATCGGTTGCGATCAATAATATCGTCGCGGCGTAACCGCCTCCAGCCAGCGC
>JAYVHC010000313.1:0-1816 GCA_043771575.1 Planctomycetia bacterium | reverse complement strand
GGCGTAGAGCTGGGGAGTAGTATGCGCCCTCACTGAACAAACTCGCTTTTTTAAAAATCTAAACCGTTGGTTTTGGCTCAATCAAAACCGTTGGTCACAGGCCTTTTTTCGGCTGCCATTTCCAGTCGGTAGCTGAACAAGTGCCTTTGAAAAGCTTCCAGGATGGGTTTGGTGATGACATGCGGCGAGGTGAGATCGCAGTCGATGCACCACAGCGCGAAGGCTTTTACATAGAGGGCTCGCTTTTCAACGGTGGTTTTTTAGAAGTTATGCACGGCCAGCCAAGTGACATGCGCGACGAGTAGTTGATAGAAGCCGCGCGGATCTTCGATGTTGCCGTAGGGTTTTACAGCGGGGATGGGGTTTTGGTCGGGAGTGGACATGGGAGCTTTCGGAAGTTTGAAGTTTGATGCGAGATGATTGAATCGTGGGCATTATTTTCGAGCCTGAGGCGCTTTTGTAGGGTTGTCAAGAACATTATTAAAAATCGTTTTTATTAGCCTATTTGCGCACGGGTAGCGTCGAAATTTGAAACTACTTCAAAATCGTCCCGAGCTGTTGGTTGTGGTCGGATTACGGGTTCACTGGTTGATCGGAATTGCTGATCGATTTGGACATGGGACTGTCACACGCGGTAGTCTGAAATAGCTCGATGCCTTTGCGTCGAATGTCACTTGGGCTCGATCCGTTAGGAGAACCGGTGCATCGAATTTGCTGTATCGGAGATCACTTTCAGTGACGTGTCCGGAGACGCTTTGATACTAGCCACGATGGTCGTTTGCACGCCATGATGCGCCTTGGTTGAAAGTCATCTCCAAACAATCTCATTGTCTTCTTCGATCCCTCTTCCTCTAGGGTTCCTTATGCGAGTAAACTCGGTGCTAGTCACATGGAGGATAGAGCGCTGCTGGGAAGCAACTCGAGCGCCATGTGATTGCGTTTTGCACGCGGGTTGCGGGTGTCTTATGCACTCGCAAGCCGTCTTTAGGCACGTGCAAAATGCGGTAATGCGATAAATCTCGGGGTCTGGGGTAGGCCCCAGTTAATGAACACAGTCTTTAGTCCTATTCAGTTGTCTTCTCTGCTGGGAAATTGGCAACAGGTTCCTTTTTCGTACGACGCCGACTGCGCGGGGCGGGCTTATGCTGGTCAGTTACTTTCTGATAATCGAAGGCCACTCCATCACACACGCTTCGCCTGAGTGAACGTACTAGTTTTCGCATCAAGCAAATAAGACCCTTCATCTTTCGATGATCCCTACGCAACTGACCAGGCTGCGTAGCATGGAATCGAAAGTACCATTCTTTCAAAGCTGGTTGCTGCACCGCTCGCAGCGCCCAGAAGTACAGCCAGCGACGTGCTTGAGCCTCTAACTTTCCAATCAATCGCACAAACTCGTTCTTAACGTGATCAATGCTCCGAACGTGATAACGCATATGCGCCAGCGCCTCGGGATCTGGAATGTAATTCCAACTGGCTCCTTTCCCCATCGCCGACAATTCGGCAATCATGGCTGCATCTTTGCCGTCGTGCTGACTAGGCACGCCATCAAAGATTTCTGTGTAATCAGAAACATGCTTTCCAGCCACACGCATGACCGGAATTTTAGCGACTGTTAGCGCTCGACGAACAGCATCGCCATAAGTACCTGTCGATTCCATTGCGACAACCACTTTGACCACCTTGTTCGTTTCAGCGCACAAATCTACCAGTGCGTTTATCTCAAACGGATTATTCACACTCCACGGCCGCTCAAACTGGCCTTGCGACCATCTCAAACAGGCCACGATCTCGAGTTTACCAATGTCCAACCCCA
>JAYVHC010000312.1:0-5706 GCA_043771575.1 Planctomycetia bacterium | reverse complement strand
TTCGTGCGGCGTCGAATGCAGCTTTGGCTTCGGTAAGTTTTTTATCGGCTTCGGCATTCTTATCAGCGGCGGCCTGCAACAGAGTCAGTTCTGCTCGAGCTTGTTCTTCGTCAGCGCGGGCGGCGGCAAGTATTCGTTCAGCTTTAGATGCAGCGAAAGCTGAATCGTTAGGCGAAGTCTCGTCGAGAAACCGTGCTCGATCGGCGGCCGCTCGGGCAAGGATCGAAGCGAGTTGAACTTCGGCCGTTCCCAGCGATTTTTTTGCGATGGTCACTGCCAGTTCTTCTGCTCGCTGCTTCTCTGGTTGTTGAGTTTCGCCCGTCAAAGCGACTTTTAGATTGTTTTCGGCACTCTCGACCGCTGTGCGCGCAACGGCAATCTGCCGTTCCGCAGACTCACGATGTGTGGCGACAATTGATTCACGCAAGCCAGAATGCACCGCTGCCACTGGCAGAGAAACGGGATACAAAAACAGGTTCAGGGATTCATTCCTCAGATATGCTGGCACGTTTGCTTCTATCGAGCGGCTTGTATCTGGATTAAGGTCGTCGCCACGCACGTGCACATACGTTGGCGCGTCCGGATGTGCATCAAACACTCGCGGGATCCCATCTCTCTCAAAGTCTAGTTGGCCGGGGACCATTTCCGCGCGAATCTGATAGGGCTCGAATATCGCGCGCATCCCATAATATTCCACCTGCGAGAGCGGATCATACTTGTGGTCATGGCACTTCGCGCAGTTCATTGTCAAGCCGAGCATTGACTTTGCAGTGTGCTCGATCGTTTCATCCAGCCATGTTGTGCGATTGAAGATAAAGTACTGCCGCGCGAGGTAGCCCGTTGCTCGCAGTCGATCAAGATCATTGGGGTAAAGTTCATCGGCGGCCAGCATTTCGCTGAGCATATGGTCATAGCCTTTGTTGGCGTTCACCGATTCAACGATCCAATCGCGCCAATGCCAGATGTGTTTCTGTGAGTTGCGAACTTCTGCTCCCAGTCCCCACCAGTCGCTGTACCTCCAAATATCCATCCAGTGTCGACCCCAGCGTTGTCCATATTGCGGACTGTCGAGTAACCGCGAAACAACTTTATCGTGCGCATCAGGTGATTCATCAGCCAGGAACGCGTTGAGTTCTTCCGAGGTCGGCAGCAGGCCTGTCAAATCGATTGCAACACGTCGCAACCAGACTCGCTTGTCAGCCTCCGGCTGGGCCATAAGACCTCGCTTACGATGCTCATTAGCAATGAATCCATCGATTGGGTTATGCTGCCAGCGAACTTGTGCTGACGGGTTCTCAATTTTCGGCACCGCGACTCGAGTCGGAGTTTGAAATGCCCAATGGTTACGAGGATCTCGCTGGGGTTGTTCATCCGCAGGGGCCAGTGCGCTTTGAGCAATCCAATTCTTTAATGCGGCAATCTGGTCGGGTTTCAGCGGTTCACCTTCGGGTGGCATCCGTGAAGATTTGTCGGTCTCGGTAACTCGGGCCAACAGTGGACTCGCCGAAGCATCACCAGGGATGATCGCGGCTCCGGATTCGCCGCCCTTGCTCGCCAGCGCCGCTGTATCTAGTCGCAAGCCGCCTTCCTGTTTCAGCGCGCCGTGACAAGCAACACAGCGTTCAACGAGGATCGGTTTGATTTGCCTACTGTAGTCGACTTGCTCGTCGGCAATGAGAGACGACGAAATTGATAACTGCAGCCCTTGCATGGCCAGTACAAGATATCGACCAAGGAAGACGGACAAAGGTATTGGATTTCGACGTTGTTTGGATTCGAATTGTGTCATGGAATATGTTTCTCAGTCACGCGTACCGGTAGCGGGACGTCGCCTCTCTAACACACAGTCTACCAGAAATTCTCCGATTCGCCCGCTTTGACTAACACAGCTGAAATTCGACCAAGTACCTGTTTGACTTTTTCAATTGATCGTTTTCCGCCCCCCAAAAGTTGCAAAATTAAGGCAAGCAAACTCGTTCCCAAGTCGTTCCCAAGCTCCAGCTCGGGAACGCACACTGCGGAAGCTCCGCTTCCCGACCCAGTTCCACCCCGGCAGGTGTTGAAGCGCAGCGCCTGCGAAGCTAAGCTTCGAGGGCCGCGTTCCCAAGCTGGAGCTTGGGAACGAGACAACGAGGCAAACGGTCTGCAGCGATGACTATTTCACGCTGTGGCTTGGGGGCAATGGATGTTTGCACTTCAGTTTGATTTAGTTTAGCCTACCTGTCGACGATGGAGGCCGCGAGGTAAACAACCAGCTTAACGTCCCTTGTATCAAAGGGGCGGTTTCAGCACCAGGAGCGCAGCTTTGAAACGAATAGTAAATCAAGTTTGCGAGATGGCTGTGATTGTCTTTTCTTACGGATGCTGTTCCTTTGCGAATAGTCAGAGTCTGACGGCCGAACAGTCCGTGAAGAAAATGCAAGCGCCCGATGGGTTCGTCATCGAAGTGGTGGCTGCAGAGCCGCTTGTTAGACAACCGGTGGCGATCGAATTCGATGATCGCGGTCGCTTGTGGGTGATTCAGTATCTGCAATACCCCAATCCGAATGGCTTGCAGCGAGTGTCCGTGGATCGCTATTCACGAACCAAGTATGACCGTGTTCCGGAACCTCCACCGCGCGGCCCCAGAGGTGACGATCGCATCACTATTCTTGAAGACACAGACGGCGACGGCCGTATGGATAGCCAACACGATTTTGTCGACGGACTCAATCTGGCTTCAGGCATGGCCTTTGGCCACGGCGGAGTCTTCGTGTTGAATGTACCGTATCTGTTGTTCTATCCTGATCGCAATCGCGACGACGTACCGGACTCGGATCCGGAAGTTCTATTGACTGGCTTTGGAATGGAAGACGCACACAGTGTTGCGAATTCATTGACCTTCGGGCCTGACGGCTGGTTATACGGCTGCCAAGGAAGCACCGTAACGGCGAACATTCGCGGCGTCGAATTCCAGCAGGGAGTTTGGCGCTATCATCCGGTGACCCGCGAATTCGAACTGTTCTGTGAGGGAGGTGGAAATTCCTGGGGGCTCGACTTTGATCGAACAGGATGCCTGCTCTACAGCACGAACTACGGTGGTCATATTCTGCTGCACGGCGTCCAAGGCGGCTATTTTGTTAAATCATTTGGCAAGCATGGAGCCTTGCATAACTCGCATACCTACGGATACTTCGATCACGCCCCGCATCAGAACTTTCGCGGTGGACATGTCACTGTGGGCGGTGTCGTTTATCAAGGCGATACATTCCCTGAATCATTTCGAGGTAAATACATCGCCGGCGACCTGCTGGGACACGGCGTTTACTGGCATTCGATCATTCCAAGCGGCTCGACTGTTGCGACGGCTTACGCAGGCGCGTTGCTAACGTCCGAGGATTCCTGGTTCGCGCCTACCGATCTAACGGTGGGACCAGATGGAGCAATCTATGTAACCGACTGGAATGATGCCAGAACCGCTCATCCTGATCCGGATGCGGACTGGGACCGATCGAACGGTCGAATCTTCAGAATCGCTCCCGTCGGGGTGGCACAGGCGAAACCCACCGACATCTCGACCAAAAGTGTTGACGAGTTAGCTCGACTACATCAGCATCCAAATCAGTGGTTTGTTCGCAAGGCCCGACAAGAGCTAGTGCGACGTTACGGGAAATGGCCCAAAACGGCAGACAGCAGGGATCTTTTGCATCTACGCGAAATTTTTCAAAAAACAGCAACCACCGATATCGATGAAACGACAGCTCTGGAAGCTTTGTGGACATTGAATCTGCTTGATGGATTTGATGAACTACTGGCAGCACAACTGCTCAGTAGTCCTCATCGCGCAGTTCGTTCGTGGACCGTACGTTTACTTGGAGATCGGAAAGTCATTACGGATGAGATGGCTCAGCGGTTGGACAATTTCGCGGAACATGAACCTGACGTTACCGTACGCCAACAATTGGCTTGCAGTGCGGCAAGATTTCCGCCAGATCAGGCAATGCCAATAATCAACGCAAACATCAATCGCGATCTAGATTCTGGCGATCCATTTCTGCCGCTACTGTGGTGGTGGGCCGTTGAAAAGCACTGCATCGCTGGACGAGAACAAGTGATGAGGCGTTTTGAGCGACCGACGCTGTGGAAGTCGCGACTGGGACGAGAGGTGTTGCTGTCGCGATTGATTCGGCGGTATGCCGCAGAGCGAACTGAGGAAGGATTGAATTCGGTAGTCCGCTTACTGAAGGCCGCGCCTGATGACAGTGCACGCCACTTGCTTTGGACGCATGTGTGGCTCGGCTGGCAAGAGCAGAATCGCGATAAGCAGACTAATGCTTGGGCTGAGCTGGCTCGATCGCACGAATTCTCGCGATTAGTGCAGACGGAGCTGAAAGCCGCTCCTGACGACCTTACTCTGCTGCAACTAGGCGTCGCTTTGCGACAAATGGAAACGATCGCCGCAGTTAAGAAAAGAGCTTTTGATGAACAGACAGAGCCAACTCGGCGTGTCGCGCTGCTGAGCATTTTGAGTTCCCTTGAAGACGCCTCGTTGATGCGGCCGTCGCTGGATGTGCTTGCGACGGATCCATCGGAAGCGGTACGCTCTGCGTCATTGCAGATACTCGCTCCCATCGATAATGCTATCGTCGCAAATGAACTGATGCGGCTTCATCAAACGCTGACTTCAATCGACCTCAAATCAAAGATCCGCGATGTACTGCTTTCTCGTGCCTCATCCGCCAGCCTTGTGCTCAAGGCGGTTGATGAGGGAGCTCTCCCGGCTTCATCCGTGTCAATTGAACAAATTCGGCGAGTCGTTTTGCTTGGCGATCCGGCACTTGATGCTCTAGTTACCAAGCACTGGGGCAAGTTGCAGGGAGGAACGCGCGAAGAGAAACTTGCCGAAGTTCGGCGGCTCAGCAACGATCTACGTGCCGCAGCTGGCGATGCTTCCGCCGGGCATAAACTCTACAAGCAACACTGTGCTGGTTGTCATCAACTATTTGGTGAGGGTGCGAAGGTTGGCCCGGATCTGACAATAGCCAATCGACAGGACCGAGATTTCTTGCTAGTTAGTCTTGTCGATCCAAACGGTGTTATTCGCAAGGAATTTATGAGCGTGGTTGTGCTGACGACTGGCGGTCGCGTGCTGACGGGATTGCCGATCGAACGCAATGATGCGTTTCTCACGCTGGTGGATGCAAAGGGTGAAAAGCAAAATGTATTGAAATCCGAAATCGAAGAGCTTCAAGATTCACCGATATCACTTATGCCAGAGAATCTTTACATGCAACTCAAGCCTCAGGAACTGAGAGACTTGTTTGAATATCTGCAGATGAAGCCGTAGATCACACCATCTTTGACAGGAGAACACTCATGCGATCGTCAATTCTGTTACTGATACTGTGCTGCACATCAACTTGGGTTCTTTCGGATGAGCCGATGCGAACCTACCAGAACTCGCTGCGCCGGATCGAGAACCCACAGCCGCTGCTGGCGGATTATCCGGAATACTTTGAACTGATCTTGGAAGAAGCACACTTCTCTGCTCCGGCTATCGTCAACGATGAAGGGGCCGATTTGCACGTGCGAGCTTGGCGATTTTCCTACAACGCTCGCGGAATCATTGAAGTCCCCAATCACCTGCTGGCCAAAGAGACGGCGGTCATCATGGTTCATCCGTGGGCGATTGATGACCCATGGGGCTGGAAGAGTCCCGAGCCGAAC
>JAYVHC010000311.1:0-3969 GCA_043771575.1 Planctomycetia bacterium | reverse complement strand
GGTCGTCGAGCAAGGGCAATCCGCCTACATCGGCTTTGTGAGTGCTAACAAGGCTGCCGCTAGGCAGCGGGATCGAGGGAAAGTCTGTGATCGCTTTTGCAGGATTCGACAGTGGAGCAGCATTGTTTTGGCTTGGAGTAGGGAAAGCAGGCTTGTCGGGTGGCGACAATGGAAAACCTTCCGGCACCAGGCTTTCCGATTCCACAGTCGGCTTGGCGATTTCCAATGGTGCTGGAACTTTGATAGCGGGACCATCAGTCGCTTGGTTTAACGCCACCGGCAAGGTTGACCCGTCCAGTGTATGCGAGTTGGGATTAGTCTCTGGCTTTGACTGCGAGGGGAGTTCTGCTTGGGGATGCGAGATGGTGGGTACCCCACCTAGTTCTGTTTCGAACTTGGGCTTGCTGGTCCGATCCGGAACTTGAATATCGTCAACCAAGCTGTCGAAATCTGGTTCCTCAGCTACCCATTCCGCTAATTCCGGAGGCAAATCTGGTTCTGGGGCATTCAGCGCTTTGAAGGCACCGTAACACACAGCGAGCAAGAGTGCGACAACTATGCCAGTTTTTATGTTCTGCACGACGGTCCTCCTTGACGATTCTGACAATCGATTCAGACTTCGCAGGCGAAATCTAACCTATTTGACGGATACTACTGACCGTCTCGAATCGCCTCCAGAGCAGTTTCGCGCCCCAAACTGCTAAAGGCCGAATTATTGGGATGATTTGTTAGATCGCGTTAGGATAGCAATGCTCTTGATTCAAGAGAAAAAAGCGAGGGCGATCTGGGCGATGCTCCCGCAGAGCCTTAACTGGCCAACATTGTCATCCAAAAGCAGCGGGCTGATAAAAACATTGTAGAACGATTGTCTCAATCGTTCCGAAAAGCTCGCTGGCTCACTTGAGCGTTTTCATCCGTTGGAGAAATGCGCGTTGACTTCCGTCCGTTCCCCTTCGGCAGAACGGTTGGGGACAACCGTTCTACACTCTTTATCAATCGGTTGGGGACAACCGTTCTACACTCTTTATCAGATGGTTGGGGACAACCGTTCTGCACTCTTTATCAAACGGTTGGGGACAACCGTTCTACACTCTTTATCAGACCAGCTTCAGCGAGGGTCTCTAAACGGAAATGCCGGAATAGCGATTGCTATTCACATCAGCGTTCTCCAGTCCCGCTTCGGCCTCGGTGACTTCATTCATGTTCTCAGCCATGATAGATTCAATTTGGGGCGTTAAGTCGGCCAGCAGTTCGATGAGCTTTGCAACCGTGGGCAACGTGGCACCTTCATTTGCAGGACCAATAATATCCACACGGCCTGCAATCCGTCCATCAGCAAAAATTGGCAAACCCACAGTCCAGCGTTCCAGTCGATCCAATTGCCGACTTCGGTGCCAAGCCCCATGGAACCCTTCGTGCAACCATGGCACATTGAGATCCATATCCAGTTTGCAGAGCTGCTCTGTTTCGGCAAACTCGACCAACGTGTTCCAAATCGTCTCCCATTGCCGCGTACCCTGCAAGCGAACTGTTTTGCCGTGCGTGATTTGGTCCGACGTGTTCGCCGGTTGCAGCAAGCTCTTGATAAAGTTGCGACCGCGTCGAGCGACAAGTATCATTTCAGCGTGGCCAAAAGCACGGGTCAGAACCAATACTGCAAACACGACGCCAGTTCCAACCAATGCTAACCATTCGCGACCTAGCATCTGCCCCAGGATCGCGCCGCCCGAGGTGATCAACGCCATCAAAGTCACAACGAAAACCAAACTAAAGTCACCTAAACCTCGGTCCTTCAAACTGTGATGTAAGTGCGCCCGGTCTGTTGTATAGATGCTGCGTCCGGTCAACTTGCGACGCACGATTGCCATTGATGAATCGAGCAAAGGAATAGAAAGAACTGCTAGCGGCGCTAAAAACGCAACGCTTGCCGGGCCCTTGATCGAGCACCGAATCGCCAGCGCACCAGTTACCATGCCGACTAGCAAACTGCCGGAATCGCCGAGGAAGATGCTGGCCGGTGGAAAGTTGAAAACCAAAAAACCAATTAAGGCACCGCACATTGCGAAAGCAATCGCAGCTTCTGCAAAGTGACCATTCCTCGACGCAATAACTCCTAGTGCCCCCGAAATAACCGCGCCGAGACTTGAACACAATCCGTCGGAGCCATCAATCAGATTCATGGCATTAGTAGTTGCCAGTAGCCACATGATAGTCACAGGAATTGCCAAATATCCCAACTCCACTCCGTATCCAAAGAGCTGCAAATGCATGATCTTGAACCCGGTCATAGCTAGCACAAAAGCCAACACGATCTGACCGAACAGCTTTTGACGACCGCGAAGAGTCCAAATGTCGTCCGCCAGCCCCAAAAGGTTGACACCGATCATTACAACAAGCAGGCCGACAAATGGCGTAATGTTCAGATTTAGCAGATTAGTATTGAATCGAAGAAGGGCTCCCGAGCAAGCCAATAGCACCGATAGTAATACGGCCACTCCTCCCGCACGCGCGACAATTCGACCATGCAATTTGCGTAGCGGATCGGGACGATCGACGATGTCGAAGCGAAAGGCGAGCTTGCGGACAACGGGTGTGAATACAACCGCCGCTAGGAAGCTGCCAATTACAACCAAAGAGAGTTCGAAAATCATAGAGTGAATCATCCGACTAACGACTTACTATCGAAATTCGTTCCGGTGAATCGCACGCATCACCCAACTGAAAGCAGCGAAAACTGCCCCTGTAAAGCCATGCTGATTCAAACCTCCCAGTGCGCCTAGTCTTCCAGATCGGGTCAAGTAAGAAATGCCCATTGAAGCGCCATTATATACGGGTCGTGCAGATTTGTAGGACCTTGAGCTTGAATTTTCGGGGTTGCCCCGCCACCAGCGAGCTACGCCAACACCACGCCACCCCCTAAAAAGACTACGTGAGCGTGCCACGCCCTGAGTCATCGTCATTAATGGGCATGATTGGATGTGATTTGCCACGACCCTCGCAATGCCTCAGAGCGTGCCGCCCTAAAAATAAAGTTGGACGAGGTACACTAGTGCTCTTCCTAGCTATTCCAGACCTACTTTATCGGCAAACTCGGAGTAATCGTCGAGATGAACTCAAATCGCCTTCGGTACTCAATCGTCGCAAATGTGGGCTTTGCAATTGTGCTCAGCGGTGCAAACCTCCACTCTCAGACATGGGTTCCCTCAAAAAAGGAGGGTGCTTTGCGTGTTGCGACTTACAATGCGTCGCTCAATCGATCCGCCGCTGGCAAGCTAACTGAGGATCTGCAGTCAAACGACGAGCAGATCCAGGCTATCGCCACAGTGGTTCGCGCAGTGCAACCCGATATCCTTCTAGTTAACGAGATCGATTACTCCACCGATGCCGACAACGCCGCGTTGCTGGAGCAGAACTACCTTTCCAAAGCATCGCCTGATTGGCTCGGTGGTTCGGCTTGGCCAATGAAATTCCACTTTTCAGCGGCTAGTAATACCGGTCTGCCGAGCGGCATGGACCTTGATAACAATGGAAGCGATATCGATCCCAATGACGCTTTTGGCTTTGGCCGATTTCCAGGCCAATACGGAATGGCCGTTTTCAGTCGCTTCGAAATCTTGACCTGCGAAGTCGTGACTCTACAGGAATTCTTATGGTCGAAGTTACCCGGCGCGCTGCGACCCATCGAAAGCAAAACGGGTAAGTCGTTTTATCCCGATGCCACTTGGGGAAAACTACGTTTGTCATCGAAGAGCTTTTGGGATGTGCCGATCCGGACTCCTAGCGGAATTCTGCATGCAATCGCTAGTCACCCAACGCCGCCCGCCTTTGACGGTGACGAAGACCGCAACGGCTGTCGCAATCACGATGAGATCAAGTTAATTCAACACTACATCGAATCCGCCGCTGGACTACTCGACGATCGCGGCAACAAGGTAAGTTTTTCGAAAGATGCAGCGTTTGTCGTAGTGG
>JAYVHC010000310.1:0-1678 GCA_043771575.1 Planctomycetia bacterium | reverse complement strand
GCGTTCTAATCGGTGAATCGGTCGTGGACCAAGTGGTGGCATCAGCCCACCATCGGGTTCAAAGTCCGCAGCTGCGGCATACACTAGCAGTGGCTTGGGAAGCGAAGCTAATTCACGTGCGACTCGTTCTCGCTCGAAGTGGAGCGCCAGTGTTAGACGCTGTTCCTCCGTGTGAGTTTCTTTTCCTACCGATAGAATGGATTCGATTTCTGTCGGCAATCGGCTTACTGAGAGAGGCCTCCTGTCTGAAGTGATCGACAAACGCGGTCGACCGATCAGATGACCTCCGCCATGCAGTTGTTTGAGCTGAACCGCGATCGGCGACTCTGCTGAGAGCCTTACTGGTTCCTTGAATTCGAACACCGCCACGTGCGACTTGCCCACTTGCGGGAAAATTCCCCAGGCCGTCGCTGCATTTCCATCGATCGCGAGCGAAACTCCCCAGTCCTTCTGATCGAAATCCGATGACGCTCGCGAGATTGTTACGCGGTCGCCGGAGCCTACCTCTATTTCGATTTCGGAAAGATGCAAATTGCCGTTTTCTTGACGACCCGGGCCATTCTTGGGTAACGTTTTATCACTTAAGACTTCTAATCGCAGGCCCGTGATCTCAGGCAAAGTGGATGTACCGCAAATCTCATACGTGTCGCGGTCGGGACGAACTCCACGGGATAGAAACGAACCATCCAATTGCTTCGTCAAATTGCAGCCTTCCTTAGAGGATGCTGTTTGTGAACTCAGCACTTCCCAGGCAACCGATCTGTGAGGCAAGCTTCGTTCCCAGTCTTCTACAGCCCGTTGCACGTTTGGGCTAAGCAATTCGGCTCTTAAACTAGCGCCTGAGTCTGCGAGCTGCGATCGGCGTTTTGTAAGTGATTGCCGAGCTTGATGTACGGTAGCGTCCGCATCATAGCTACGATTGGCCCGATCGACTCCTGCGAAGACAGCTTGCAGAGCATAATAATCGGACTGAGGGATTGGATCGAATTTATGGTCATGACAGCGCGCGCACTGAACCGTGAGACTCGTGAAGTTGCTAATGACATTGGTTAACATATCATCGCGATCAAGATAGCGGCCTATCTGTCGATCAAATGTATCCTCGCGAATATCGCGAAGGGAGCTTTCATCCCAAGGACCAGCCGCCAAAAATCCGAGAGCCGCAATGGCATGGGGGTCGTTAGGTACAAGTACATCGGCAGCTAACTGCTCTCGAACAAACTGGCTATACGGCTTGTCCTGGTTGAATGCGGCGATCAAGTAGTCGCGGTACGGCCAAGCGTGTTCTCGAATGCGGTCTTGATCGTGCCCATGCGTTTCCGCAAAGTGCGCCGTGTCCATCCAGTGGCGAGCCCAGCGTTCGCCGAAGCGCGGCGAAGCAAGCAAACGATCCACCAAATTCTCGTAGGCCGCCGGATCTGCGTCGGCAATGAACGTTTCGACCTCGATCGGCGAAGGTGGGAGTCCGGTCAAATCGTAATAAAGCCTGCGAATCAAGACGCGAGGCTCGGCTCGTGGCGTTGGATGCAATCCCATTTTCTCAAGCGTGTCGCGAACATAAGCATCAATGGGATGCAGGCTGTCCTCGCGGTTTGGTGGCAGAGAAAACTTGAGCGGTTGAAGCGACCACCAGGCTGTCGTTTCTTTGACTGCTTCGATGGGTTGATCATCCTTGACG
>JAYVHC010000309.1:0-4085 GCA_043771575.1 Planctomycetia bacterium | reverse complement strand
AAAGCAACAACTGAAGTTAGGGTCCAAACAACGAGTGGCTTAGCGTAGCGGCGTAGCATCGGCATCTTCCCTGACGCAATTTTTTGGAAAGTGAACTTTGGGACGAACCTCCAAGCGCGGCCCAGACCCAGGACTCGGAGTGCTCTCTAAAATCCTGGCGATCAGCCGGCCATGTTAGCAACTAGCACCACAGCCCCCTAGAGCGATTCAACCTTCAATCGCGAAAATCCATGCAATGCAAACAATGCAGGCAATACCCACTAGGGTCATCCTGTTTTATCGTACGCGTCGTCTAGGATAGTCCTGCCGGGCTTGTTGTACCCCACCTCTATTTGGACCCCCGCGAGCTCGTCTCGCGGGTGAATTAGTTTTGCAGGATAGGTACCTAGGCTATCCTAACGCCCCGCATTTAACGCGTTCTCGCCGCCAAAGGCGGCGAGAACGCGTTAAATGCGGAAGAGCGCGGGAAGTGGCGCTGTGTCTAGCTTGCCAACCTTGGCTTCATGCCAGACAAGCTGGCAGGGGAGCGATATGAAAATACTTGTGTGGTACAACAAGCCTGCCGGGTGCGCGTGATGTAAGACGCTTCGTTTTAGTGAGCCGTCGGCGGAAGCCGTGGCTGGCTGAGAATACTATTTGTGCAATAATTGAGTCGTTTTGAAAAAAAAACCGCTGCACAACTTAGAGTAAACACGTGAAATTCCCGAGATTCTTTGCCTTCGCCGCGCTCGCACTGACCGTCGGTTTTGGAGCGATTGCATCCCAACCTCCACGTCAAGGCATGGGCGGAGGACGCGGTGGTCGTGGCGAACCACAATCGTCGCGATCCGATTACCCGATGTGGGAGAGCAAACTCGGCTTCGATCATGACGAATTCACTTTTGTGCGAATACAATACGATTCCAACGGTGGTCGTGGCAACGCGTTCGGGGGCTGGAGAAATGACTATCCGGATTGCGACTGGAATTTCTCATTTCGACTCCAGCAGTTGACTTCTTTTCGTGTCGATCCTAACGCCAAGACACTTCGATTGAGCGATTCGCAATTATTCGATTTTCCATTCGTCTTCATGACCAACATGGGCGACGTTTCACTGGACGATCAGGAACGCAAGGCACTGCGGAAGTATCTTCTGCAGGGTGGATTTCTGATGGCAGACGATTTCTGGGCAGCTGCGGAATGGGAGCACATACGTCGAACGATGAAGCAGGTTTTCCCCGAGCGCGAACCGCGGGAGCTGACATTGGATCACGAGATTTTTCATATCGTTTACGATTTAAAGGTACTGCCGCAAGTTCCGAGCATCCGCGCTTGGGAGCGAGGAATGGACTACGAAGACTGGCATGGAGCATTTGCTGGTGGAGATACTTCGCCGCATTTCTGGGGCTACTTTGATGACGATCAACGCTTGATGGCAGTGTTCTGTCATAACAACGACGTCGCTGACGGCTGGGAACGGGAAGGGGAAGACATTGAGTATTTTCAAAAGTATTCTACGAGAGTTTCCTATCCCTTCGGCATCAATATCGTTACCTATGCCATGACCCACTAGCCGGCCCACTCGAGTCGCGAAGCAACTCGACCACGTTGAATCGCAGCCTCTCCGGGATGGAAGCCCCCTACGAAGTCGCTTCAGCAAGCAGCGCTAGCAGACCGAGGCCATAGAAGCAATATTCGATGTCGTCTGCGGGGTCGAATTCAAATCCGCGAAATCCGCCGGTAGGTTGTTGCATGCTCTCCGCGTAACTGCGAACACGTTGGATGTCGATCGAATCCAGGTGATCTAGATCGGCTAGCGTTACACAAGCCGTGAAGGAGCTCAGCAGATCGGGAAGCGGAATGCGTGTGTTGGCTTGAAAACCGCCTTCATCGGTTTGTAGATCAGCTAGAAATCCCGCTGCAGAAGTCCCGATATCGTCGCTGAGTTGCTTCAGGACTTGCAAGGCACCGATCGCAGCGGCGGTTGGATTTGTTCCAGATCGTTTGGCAACGCGGATTTCAAGGAAACCGCCGTCACCTTGTCGTTGCTTCATTAAGAATGCCGCTGCCGCTTGCGCATCAGGGCACGGCTGCTCAATAAGTTCCAAACAGAGCAGCACGAGAAAGGTTTGATAGGTGCTTCCTGCTTGCCCTTCGAGACTTTTGCTAAAACCTCCGTCGGGTCGACGGAGTGTATGCAGCAACTCAGCTAGCCGTGTAGACCAACCCTCACGGCTGGCCGCCAGCGTGTCCAAACCACACGCCGCTTCGATGAGCTTGACCGAGTAGACCAACGACAGGAGATCGACAATCGTTTCGTGCGTCGTCAGGCGACTCTTGAGAAATTCGGCAGCACGTTCTGCCACGCGACCTTCGAGCAGCCCCAGAATCGCTAACGAACGGAGTGCAAAACTCGTGTAATACACATCGCTATCCCCTTCGCGGCCTGTCCAACCGCCATCCGCTTGTTGTTTGCGAAGAACATAATCCGCATGCCTCGCTTGAATGTCCTCCGGCAACTGCGATGCTCCAATCGTCAGCCGCAACATTAAACGCGGTAAGTAACCAAGGTTTTCAAGTTCATTGTTCATAGGCCGGGCAAGAATTCGATTCATCATCGCAGAAGTAAATCTAACTGAGCTAATTCGCACGACAAATTGTAACGCAAGTTGCTGTTCGTTATAGCTCAGTTGCTACGGTCGACTCGAATACCTCGCACCCATGCGATCCAAAAGTTTGATTAAACTTTAATTGCGGTTTGCAAATGGGATGATACTGCCCTGTTCGACATACTCTTTCAAGCCGCGCAACAGTTGCCCCCAACAGAAAGTGGAAATCGCAAAGTGATCGCCTTGGTGGGGCCAGTTTCGATGAAAAAAGCGAACTGTGCACCCGTCGTCGGTCTCGGATAACTTAAAACCCAGCATGGTTCCCATCCAGTCCTCCATGGCTTGAATCACTTGCCAAGTCAGCTCATAAACTCTTACAACATGGACCACTTTGGCCCGCCAATCGTAGGCAGGACCAAAATAGAACTGGTAAATCGCACCCACTTCGGGTATTCCACTTGACTGTGCGGTCCACCAGGAGTTTAGACCCTGAGGGGATGTAAATGCATCAAAAACTGCTAACGGCTTCGCACGGATTTGAAACTGAAACAGAATGTCATACATCTCAAATCCTAGTCCTTTCAGATCATCCGGACAATTTGTGAGCCGTCGGCGTTAGTAAGCCGTCCCCCGGTATTTCAAGTTTGGCGCTTCCGATGGATAAAGCGTTTGCGGTTTGTCAACGTGGCCTGCCGGTCGGCGTAAGGGAGGCTGTTTGCCGCCGATCTCAGACGCCATCTTGCTTGCGAGCTTTTCTAACCGCGCAACCACCTCGGGATGATTATCAGCCAAGTTCGTTTGCTCGCCGATCTCTTGATCAAGGTTATACAATCGCGGGTTCTGCTTCGAATCATCCAGAGCCTGCTTGCCCATGGTTTCAGCTTGCACGGCAATAGCTAGTTTCCAGGGCCCCTGCCGCACGGCTTGAAGATTATTGCCCGAAAAGTAGTAATGCGCTTCGCGAGCCGACTCTTTGGTTTCGCCAAACAGCAGGGGGGAAATATCGCGTCCATCGAGGACTGGTTCGCTGGGCAAGCTCCCGCCCGCCAATGAAACCGCTGTGGGCATCAAGTCGATCGTACCAGCTACAGCATCGCAAACGCTTGCTGCTGCAATCCTGCCCGGCCACCAGGCAAGCGTTGGAACCCGCACACCACCTTCCCAAGTGCTCCCCTTCCCGCCGCGCAGCGGCAGCGCGCTCCCGCCGTCGCTTCCCTTGATCAACCATGGACCGTTGTCGCTCGTGAAAATGACCAGCGTGCTTTTGTCCAGATGCAAGTCGCGCAGCGTCCCAAGCACCTGTCCCACGCTCCAATCCACTTCCTCAACCCAATCGCCAAAGCGTCCGTTGTTTGACTTGCCGCGAAAGGCCTCGCCTGGCCAGATCGGCGTGTGGACTGCAGTGTGCGGCAAGTAGAGCAAAAACGGTTTCTCTTTGTTTTCGCGAATGAATCCAACAGCTTCTTCGGTGTAACGCTGTACGATGCGGCTTTGCTC
>JAYVHC010000308.1:0-4426 GCA_043771575.1 Planctomycetia bacterium | reverse complement strand
AACGGGACCACCCGAGTCGGCATCAAGCTTAATCCTGGGCCATTCTGGCGACGGCTTTAGCCCAGGGGAACGCCGCTCGCACGTCAATCAGTTCTACAGCGAACATCAGGGGGGCGTCCACTTCCTATTTGTTGATGGACATATAAGTTTTATAAACACTTCGACCGAATATCGAGTGTATCAAGCGTTGACTACCCGTGCTGGCGGCGAAGCGATTCCCGAGGACTATTAATTTTCCGTAAGCCTAGAATGGAGAGATTATGAAGAGATTTGTTTTGTTTGGTTCTGTGATTCTAATTTGTCTTACTGGATGTGGCGAGTCCTTTGAAAAAACGGAGATGGTGCCGATTGGGAATGTCCCAGAAACGGTGATGAAGGTGGCCAAAGAAAAGTTACCTGGGGTAAAATTCGACTCCGCGTGGACAGAGAAAGAAGGGGGCAAAACGGTTTATGAAGTCAGAGGAAAATCAGCCGATGGAAAAACACGCGACATAAAAGTTATGCAGGACGGTATGGTACTGGAAGTCGATTAGGACCCAGATTGCCGACCGTGTGAATCGTGGCTACAACCGGCTCCGGACCTTTTTTTCACGGTTTGTAAGCCGTCGACATGACTTCGAGAATCTTGCCAAGCAGTTCTTCTTCCGAGATTTTGCCCGTTTGACTAAATACAACTTTCCCATCGGGCGCGACCAAAACAGAATGGGGTTGCGGTCCTTCCCACTTCGGATCGAGCGCTTGGATCAGCGTGTCCATGCTGGCTTCGGTGTAGAGGTAGTTGTTCGACTTGCGGCCTTCCTGTTCGAGCGAAGATTTAAGTTTGGCGGGCAGGCCCGCCCGTTGCTTATCAAGAAATCTCTCCACGCGCGGTCGATCTTCTGGCAAGTCGGTCGAGAGCGTAATCAGTTCAAAGTCGCGCAAGCCCATGCGCCGCGAAATCCGAATCAGTCCTGGAAATTCTTCGATACATGGAGCGCAAGTTGTCGACCACACATTGATTAATCGATACTTCTTGGTCCCGTTTTTTGCCAACGCGGCCACTCCGGCTGCGTCGATCGTATCGAGAGTAATCGGCGCGGACTGCCAGTTCTCATTGTCCTTGGCCACTTCAGCGATCTTTTCGCGCCATTTGGTGGAACATCCAAACGGTTTGGTATCGCTGACCACCACCGGGTTTCCGTCCAACAAAGCCATTATCGCATCGCGCGCATCGCGACGTTTCACGGTCGTAGGGTCCGGAAATCTCGAATCGTCCAACCAACCTTGATACCGCAGCTTGCGCTCGCTATCGAAAATGAAAACATGCGGCGTCGCCAAGCAACCGTAACTCTTGGCAACCGCTTGCGTGTCACCGTCATACAGATACGGAAAAGTGAACCCCTCGTCCTTGGCATAAAGTTTCATGTGTTCGAAGCTGTCGTCATACTTCGAATACCCAAGTTCATCCAATCGCAAACCATCTCCCGAGTTCGGATTAATGGCCACGACGGCGACACTCCGGTTTGACAGCTCAGCAACAAGGTCCACGAATCTGGGATCTTGAGCATGGCAAACCGGACAATGGTTCGAAGTAAAGTAAACAACGAGTACTGCCGCTTTCCCGAAATCAGCCAAAGCCCAGTCTTTTCCGTCGATGCCTGGCAGTTTGAACTCGGGTGCCCTTTGCCCCATCGTCAGCTTCTTTAACCCGTCGGGGCCTTCTGCAGATGAAACCAGGGAAGTGATCGCAGTGAGCAGAACAAAGGCAATTGATTTGCTAAACATTTCAAGGTCCTTGAGTGAGGGCAAGGAATTAGAACCGGGCTGGACATGGATTATGTTAGCACAGTTTTTTCGTCGCGTCTCGTGATGATGCTCAGTCGAAAGTTCGTGCCGCAAATACAAGTAAACCTTGGTTGGGAATTGATGCAGTTACAAGCACGAAGCGCAAGCGAGTGAAAAACACTGACTCAAGCACCTCACCCGATAGGACTGTACTATGAACTGCTTGAGCACAACACTCGAGTTGATCAGCCTGCAAAAAGGAACTGGTTCTGAACAGGTTCGCGATGCTTGCTTTTTAGTTCACCAGCCTGCAGAGAGATTTGAGGATGCGATTGTACACACAAAAAACAGCGGGCGATTGGGATGATGTCTTACTTTCCCACACGTGGAGACAGCCTTACCACGCCCATCGCTGCGCTCTGAGCGTGCCACCCCAAAAAGTTCGCCGCAGAAAAATCAGCGCGTTGCGGCGAATTTTGAATTGTGTTTAACAAACTCTGACCAGGCGGCGGCAGTGATTTTGGAATCCTGGATGTCGACGAACTTAAGCCGCGTCATCGCCGCAATCGTATTCAACGCATCGTCGGTCACGTGAGTTTTGCCGAGCCAAAGCGTGGTGAGCTGCGGATGCTTAGCGAGTTTCTTTAGCCCTGCATCGTCGATCGCGCAACCCGTAAGGTCTAACTCGGCTAGTCTTGGAAGCACCCGAACTGCGTCCAGCAACTGATCGTCAACAGCGGTCCCTTCTAGGCTCAAACGCTCAAGAGCTTTCAATTTTCCGATCGATTTCAAGTCGGCGGAAGTTGCGTTGCTGAACGACAGATCCAACCACTCAAGCTCGGTATGCTCCGTGACCTGTTGCCATGCTTCGGCGCTCAGTTGGCTGCCTGCGAGCACCAGTTCATGGAGAATTTGATCGCTGCGTAGGCTGGCTATCTGTTCGCTGGTAACCGTCAGTTCTGACTCATAGTTTTGTTGAGCCGCATCGCCGCCAAGCAAACGATGAATCGCTTCCGAATCGGGCGCACCCTGATACATGGCCACCAACGCCTGAAATACAACCTGCTTGCGGCGATCTTTTTGTACAGCGTCACCTTGATCGAGCATCACATGCATGATGCCCGCAGCTTGCGAATAGTGTTTGGCGATATCCGGGTCCGCTTTCCAAGCCTCTAGTCGCCCGTCATTGAATTCATCCCATGGAACAAAGTAACCATCGCGAATAGCGCGATACCTTGCCACCTGCAAACGCGGCGCGTCCCACCCCCCCAGAGTCCAGTAGCCGTCGCCACGCCATAACGATTCCATGTACAACGCGATCCCTTCCAACAACCACACACTTCCGTGCGCTCCGATACTCTCGGCAGACTGCAAACGAGTCGCTTCGGCTAACAACTGGTGCGTCAATTCATGATAGAAGGTGGCTGACAAGTTTTTATCTGGAAAGAAATACGATGTCTGTTTAGCGGGATCGTAGTAGCCGACGGAGACGCCGATATTCTCTTCTCGCGCGAGTGCTTCTATATAGTCGGCTCGATCGCGCAGCAGCAAAACCTTGATTTGTCGTTGCGATTCGAAGGGTGAAGTGCCGCCACTCAAACGCGATTTCAGCAAACCGGGTGGCGACCACAGCGGAAAGAAATACTGCGTCCACAGCGCATAGAACTCTTCGAGCTTCATCGCCAACTCGATCGTCTCGGAAGTTGTGGCTCGCGATGTGAGTAGAAAGTGCGGCGACTCGACACGCGTGTAGGTATTTCCTGGCCAACCGTACGTTGGGTGCTTGGCCGTCGAACGCCGCACCACCGGTCGCACACTGCAAGTAGTCGCTAGTCGCCCGAGTGTCCGTTTAGCTTCGGCGTGCTGGGGATTTTCACGCAGGGTGCGCCACAACAATTGATAGCTGCGAGTGTCGTCGCCGGCATCAACTGCGCGGCGGCATTCTTGAAACCAATACTCGGCGTGTCGCGCCCGAGCCGCTTCGAAGTGCTTGACCCAAGCGGCTTGTTTCGTGTTCGCCGAGTTCGCTTGCCGCGGTTCCACGGGCAAGTACAAAAGCGTTTGGTCAGCCCGCCCCGCTGGCATCCAGCGGCGACATAATTTGGCTTCCGCTTCCAGACCGAGACTATCACAAATCTCTCGCAATCGTTGCAATTCCGTTTGCATGGATGCTTCGTCAAGCGGCTCCGTTGAGCTCGCAGAAACCTTCTCTTGAGCTGTGGCGTGTACAGTCCAGCTATCGCAAGCTAGGCACAATACGACTAATTGCAATAATCCTTGAACTCCGATTCGCATCCCGCGAATTCCTTCCCTACTGGCGTTTGCCGCGAAAAACATGCCACGATTTGCTGGAAAACCAGCAGCATTTGGCGGATCAATTCTCCAGTTTAACATAGCTCAGTTGCGGTCGGTTTCAATGCGGTTGCAAATCTCGGCACAATTATCTTTACGGAATTGTTGCCCTTAACGCACATAGGACGGATAATGAAGGGAGTAAAGGGATTTTGTGTCTTAGCGAGGTGAACCATGATCAGTGTCAAACGAATGCTCTGCTGTTTTCTGTTTTTCGCGTCAACAACTATGAGCCAAGCCCATGCGTGGCATGGTCCGTGCGGTTTCAGCGGACACGGATATGGTTTCGGACTGAACCATCACAGCTTTC
>JAYVHC010000307.1:0-5410 GCA_043771575.1 Planctomycetia bacterium | reverse complement strand
AGTAAACCGCTAATCAAACGCTAATGTGACGCTAATGAGGGAATGGGTGATCGACAGGGTACGTGCCTTGAATCGAATTCGGCGGATGCCTTACCCAATACGGGCCTTGCTCATTCATTCGGCATAGAATGTTTCATTATTAGCGTTTGATTAGCGTCGAATTAGCGGTCCACATTTCCTCCCCAGAAGTTATGCACGAATTCCCGACGACTATTGGCTGATCGCTATCGCCAGTTCCGCCAAAGGTCTTCATTCAGGCATTCGTCTGCTTCCTCTCGTGGGCCTTCGCTTTCTGCCAGGCGTTGGCCGGTGTCGGATTTCGGATGCTTAATCGGCCCACTTGCCCTGCTACCGATTGGCGACCAGTCCGCGAGCACTTGGTCCCTCAAGTCGAACGCCGCACGCGGCATGCGACGACCAAGGGCACCGTCCAACAGAGCATCGCGGCCAGAATGACTCGACAACCGCAACGTGCCTTCGATCGATCCCGCGCCGAGAATTAATGGAGTACCCAAATCGAGGTCGCCATGATCTGGCATTGTTCCCGAGTGATGCGAGAGTGGCCCGATCCGACTGGTCCCAACGCCCAATGTGGGCGCCATCAAATCCATTGCATCATCGCTATGCTCGAAGCCCAAGACATGACCTACTTCGTGCGCGATCACATTCAGCAAATCCATGCCCCGATGGACGTCACTGGACCAGCCGAAACCTGCCGCGTCTTGATCGATCCACACGTACTTGGTGGAACGTGACGCCAGCCCCAGCGTGTTACCCGACAAACTGGCCATTCGAACCTGCAATTGGTTCAGGGCGCGTAACTGGTCGGCGCTGACGCCTTGGTCAGCCCAGTAGCCAATCGCCTGGCTGACAACACCGTCAAGTGATGCCTGCGACAGCGAGAGCGCGTCCGGGACGTCGGCAGCCGCCGGGGCCGCGGCCAGGAGAGCGCTGGCTGTCGTTGTCTCGTTCAACGCGAGGATAAATACATCTTGTTCACCAAAACTCGTAAGGGACTGTCCGTTTGGAAAGCTTAGGGTGCCATAAAAAGTGCCAACGACGTACATCGTGTCCCCGAGAACTCTGGCAATCTTTGGAAAGGGTGAATTTTCACTTTTACCATCCATAAGCCAGTGTTTTTGGTAAACCCCAGCGGCGTTGAGCTTCACCACAAAGCCATCGTTGCCATCGCCTGTCATTGGCGCGTTAGCGATTCCGTTTCCGGGGTCGAGGTCCACAGGCCCTCCTGAATAAAAGCCGCTGAGGTAAATCTCGCCCGATGCACTGAGAGCTATGCCCGTCAAGGCGCTATAGCCAGGGTTGCTACCCGTCAGGAATTGTATGGGGGCAAAGGTGGGCTCGAGCAGGCCGGTCGCCTTGGAATACTTCGCGACAAAACCTGTCGCATTTGAGCTGAGGTTGAATACTGCGCTGCTAGGGTCGATGTCGTACGTCCCAGGGTTGGAAGCGATGAAGCGGGCCAAGTACAAGTGCGTCGCATCAGCGGCTAACGGCCCACCAAACCCGTTTTCGTTATTGGAGTTGCCAATGCTCTGCACCCAGTTCAGGACGCCCGACGACGTGTAGCTGGCGAAGAAGTGGTCGGTGCTGCCCTTACCAGCGCTGGTTCGGTTGACCGTGTTACTGCTGGGATCGAAGTCGACTGTTCCCGAGAAATCGCCATTCACGAACAAGTTATCGCCATCCGCGATAATGTGGTTAACAGATTCGCGTCCGCTGTTACCAAATTTCCAGGCGGTTTCGTATTCGCCCGTTGTATCAAGTTTGAGGATGAAGGCGTCCGGGTTTGGGGGTTGGCTCTTACCAATCTTACTTGTCGCTGTAAGGCTACTGGTGCCGCTTCCCGGGTCGAAGTCAACGGTACCGGAGAACTCCCCAGTGACGTAGACAAAACCGCCCATCACGGCGAGAGCAATGCCAGAGCCGCTTCCTGCACCGCCGACCTGCTTTGCCCAGAGCGTCGCGCCGGTCTGGGAGTCGACTTTGAGGATGAAGATGTCCACGCCGGCACTACTAGTGAGGTCGGCGACGCCGTCGCCGGTGAAGTCGGCGCTTCCATAAAATGAACCGGTGAGGTACACGCCGTTGCTGTCTACTGCGACGCCACCCCCGGAAGAGCTGGAACTACTGCCCCCGAAACGGCGAGCCCAAGCCAGCGTTCCATCTGGATTGTACTTGGCACTGTACGCATCTCCGTCGCCATTCCCTCCGCCCAGGTTGTAGGTGCCGGCGACATAGGTATTTGCCGATTCATCAACGGCGTAGCCCCTCAAAGTGTCGTAGCCGATTTCGCCGATCTGGGCTAGCCAGGGGGGGACACGGATAAGAGCTTACGATCCTCCAACGTCTCGAAGGTGGTGGGCCTGTTGCGTCTTTGGGCTTTGCGATGAGAACTTCCCCGACCCGAAGCGTGCTGAGAAGGCCGGTGCTTCGGGGCGAAAACGTCCCAGCAGCTGGTAGGCGATGTCCGACCATTCGAATTACGACGACCGAAAAGAAGCAAGTAGTACATGAGATGTCTCCAATTTCGAACTCGGTCTGCGTTAGAATAGCAACGCATCGCTCCCGGCGCGCAGACCAAGCACTGGGGAGATGCCGGGCCGGTGAGGGTCATGCTTGGCGGTTAAACCTCACCGGCCGCTCTTCTACATTGATCAACCAAATGCCCTCTGGTTTTGGCGGGCAATTGACAGTTAGACCCCGCCAAATGAGAGCGTCTGTAGGAAAACGCCTCCACTTATACATGCGACGTCTGGGAGAAACTTCGATCAATGATTTTCCGAGAATCTGCGGGAGCCAGCCGCAACCTGCCCAACGTGAAGGGGTCGATAGTGTTTTTCGCTGCGGTAAGACTCCGCAAATAGTGAACTTACAGCAGCGAAAAAGACCCTCGACCTCCTAAATCCTTCGCCGAAAACCGGAATTGCAGTGAATGACAAACAAATGCCCGAACTTGAGGCAGATCGGCTTGGCAGTCTACATCGTGCAGCCGATCCGCAGGCCACCTCTTCGATCGCTGGCGCGAGAAGACATCTTGGCGGCAATTGAATATGCAGCCCGACAAACCGACCACGTCGTGTTGCAATCCGCGTGAAATATCTCATCGACAAGGTCATTTTTCACCTTTGACCAGCGCGGTGGCTTCGTCGCGGATAAGTTCGAGTTCCAATCGTAGAAAGAATGGAATGCCTGAATCGAGCAGTCGATCGCTGGCGCCATTGGCATTGGCGAGCAATTCGTTGGATTCACTGACGCTGCCCAGTTTGTATTGACACATGGCCAGGAAATACCGCGCGTAGGTTAAATTGAAATATTTCTCGTCCAGCTTCTCCGAGATTTCGTCGGTTTGCACTGATTTCGTCAAGTACTGCAATGCCTCGCGAAACTCGCCCGCTCGGAGCAAAAGGGCTCCCATAAGCCGCTGATAGGACAAATTGCTTTTGTCCGTTTCCAGGAGCCTTTTGGCCAACTCAAGTGGCTTGGTGTAGCTCGGTACGGCATTCGAAACCAGCGCGATTGCCCTTCCCGTCCATTCATCATCTGGTCTGATAGCGCCATCTGATGTTTTTTCGAGCATGTCGCGACAGATGCGCTGATACGAGTCACGATTTCCTGTCTTGATGTCGAACAGCGCCAGCGTAAGCATTCCATGAGCGATTTCTGGCCGGTCTGCAACTGCAAGCACGTCTTTGCGTGCATTCGCAAAATCTTCGATCTTCATGTAGGTTCTTGCACGATTCAGCCTGTATAATTCTGTTGCCGGATCGAGCTCTATCGCAGTCGTTAGCGCGCGGATTGCATCCTCATTTCGTTCTAGTTTGCCAAGTGTGATCCCATAGCCGTTCCACGCAACCTGACTGTTAGGATAGATCAGCACATATCGCTCGAAATCGCGCAGCGCTGACTCGTAGTCCTTGTGAAACCTAAAGTAATCGGCGCGGTAAAGTAAGCCCTGTCTGTTTTCTGGATCAATTTCTAAAACTCGATCCAGCAGTGACAGTCTCTGGGGATCGCCTCGGTTTTCCAACTCGTTGATCTTCGTCAAAAGCTGGTCGCATTCGGTGCGCTGCTGCTCAATTCTGTTTTCTTCGGATTGAGCGTACTCGTATCCCTTGCTGGCATCCCAAATGACGACATTTCCGTCCATGTCTACGCCGATCAGCCGTTGTCCGTCGTTGCTCCAAATCAATTGTTTCAACGACGATTTTGCATCGCTCAGTTCGAGCAACTCCTCGCACGATTGTGGATCGATGATTTTGACGAGCGCATTTCCGCCGGCGACCGCAAGCCGCGATTGATCGGGTGACCACGCCAAGCACCTAACAGCAACGCGAAATATTTGTCCATTTGCAATTCGCTTGCCGGTCTGAGCGTCCCAGCAAAAGACATCACCGGACGGACCTCCTGAGGCGATGCGTTTGCCACTTGGGTCCCATTCAATCGCTGTCGCAACTTGGCGCAGATTTCCGTGCTGCATGCGATGCACTGTTTTTCCGCTGTCAGTATCGAAGATGTAAGCCCAACCGGCGTATGCGAGCGTGCCACCATCCGATTCCATGCCGGGGCCTGCGAAGCCTAGTCTGCGATTGTCCTGCGCCCATTTGAGTTGCCCTCCGAATTTAACTTGTGGGCATGCACAAATTTGCTGTTGCTTGACGATGCTCCAAACTCGAATATCGCCTGCGTCCATGCAGGCAACGCGAGTTCGGTCCGGCGACCAAACGACTGAAATCTTCTGCTTAGTCTGGGAAGTTGCGGTAGCCGACTGTATAAAGCTTGGGAGCAAATCGGAATGTTGCTTGTTTACCTCCAGATGTGCCAACTTGACCAAAACGTCAAGATCCGTTTTCGGTGCGACGAACCGCAAATCGAATACAGATTTCTCGATGCCGTCGTCTTTCAGCGTGGCGGTTGCCAGATCCAATGATTTACGATCTTGCGATTCAAGGATGATTCCGATCTGTGAACTGCCCTTAAGTTGCGTGACGTCAATCGCGGGGGATGGACCAACTGCAAGGAGCTTGAACCTAGAATGCTGTGCAAGGTTCCAAATGTTGACTCTTTTGTCGGAGCTGACGCTGGCGAGATACTTACCGCTCGGATCCCAACACACAGCATTCACTGCGGCATCGTGACCATACAGGGTCGCAAGAAGCTTGCACTCGGGAAAGGCCCAGACTTTGATCACGCCATCGGACCCGCACGTTGCAAACTTGTTATTACCGAATACCGCAACGCTTTGGCATTCGCCGATATGTGCGTTGAATTTGGTCGCGACTTCCCAGGTGTCCGTATCAATGGTACTGTACTGTCCTTTGTTATCCACGGCGATTAAATGTGCTCCGTCAGCCGTAAACGCTAGCGAGGAACATCCTTGCGAGTCCTCAAG
>JAYVHC010000306.1:0-4964 GCA_043771575.1 Planctomycetia bacterium | reverse complement strand
GGCGAACCGAGTACATTGCCCGGTAGGCTGGTTGCCGCCTCGACGCGCTCGTCCGTCGCTGGCTCGAACTTTTGTCCGTGTCGAGCCTGTAGAGACGGTTTGTAGTCGAACAAATCCATCTGGCTAGCGCCACCGTTCATAAACAATTGAATAACTCGCTTGGCTTTGGCCGGGTGATGCAAGCCGCCGTTAAGGTCCGCCTGGGCCTGCTCGCCTAAGGCACCTTCACTGCCAAGCAATTGCCACAGCGCGACTCCTCCGATTCCGCTGGCCGCGCTGTGTAAAAGTTCTCTGCGTAACAACATGATTCACCGCTCAATCGATAAACATGAACTCATTCAAGTTGAACAACAACCGACAGAAATTTGCGAGTCCGTGTTGGTCCGCGTAGTTTGAAAAGCGATCGTACTCTGCCGCATGTGGCGCTCGCCCCAACGCCAATCGCAACGCTAGTTCAATGCGTTCCGCAGTGGTTTTCCGCTCCCGTTGCAATCGGATAGCCAAATGCTCCGCTTGATTCAGCACGAGCGCGTCGTTCCACATCGCCAACACTTGCTGGACCGTGACGCTGTTCGAGCGAGCTGACATGATCTGATCGCCGGCGGGACAATCGAGCGCCTCCATAAATGGATCGGGCAGTGTGCGGAAAAGGAAGCGGTAGACGCTCCGCCGCTGACCCGCTGGCCCGTCGAGATCAAACACCCCGTAGTCGATGATGGGAGTTACATGACGGCCTAGTTTCAAGTCAAACTGCCGATCACTCGGCCCGCCCATGCGCAAATCGAGCTGTCCGGATATAGCCAGCATCGCATCCCGAACACACTCAGCGTCCAATCGCGTGCGATTCATCCGCCACAGTAATCGATTGTCGCTGTCAACAGAGGAGGCTTGATCCGCGCGCAAGTCACTTTTGCGATCATGCAAACTCACCGTTGCTTGGGCAGTCTGGCGATACGTTTCGCTCGTCACAATTGTTCGGTGCAGGGACTTGATCGATTGCCCCGAGTCTCGAAAATCGGCAGCCAGCCAATCAAGCAGTTCGAGATGGCTTGGTTTTGATCCGAGTCGTCCAAAATCATGGGCGGTTTCAACGATGCCACACCCGAAATGCTGTTGCCAAACTCGGTTTACAATGGAACGCCAGGTTAATGGATTGCAAGCATCCGTCAGCCATTGCGCCAATGCTGCGCGCCGATACGATTCGTGCAAACCCGATTCCAGCTCAAATCGTGCTGGTAACTCGCGTACACAAGTAAGTGCACCGGGAAAAGCGGACTCTTTAGGGGCATGGACATCGCCACGTTCTAGTCGGTGAATGGGCCGCGGTCCGGGCGGCGGCTTGAGCGCTCCCTCGGGCTCGAAATCTGCAGCGGCGGCGTAAACCAAGTTCTGTTTCGGCAACGCTGCGAGTGCACCCGTCACCCTTTCCTGGGCGACGTACAACGCCAACTGGACGCGTTGCTCTTCGCTGCGCGCTGCTGGCGGAATTGCAAGCACCGCAGTAACTTGGGACGGCAAATTACTCAGTACGAGCGGTGTTTCGTCTGCCGACAACGTCACTCGGGGTCGACCAATCAAATGCCCACGCCCATGCAATTGTTTCAATCGCACCGTCACGATCGTATTCAATGGGACGGGTACAGGTTTGGAAAATGCAAAAATCGCTTCATGTGCCAAACCAACTTTGGGATGGATACCCCAAGCGGTCTCCGGCTGGCCATCGATAGCTCGCGCGACACCCCAATCCGCCTGATCAAAATCTGAGACTGCGCGCGCGAGGGGAATGTTGGTATCGGAGCCAACAGTGACTTCGATCTCCGACAAATGCAAGTTGCCATTGTCTTGCCGTCCCGGTCCGGAATGCGGCAGCGAGGGATCCAAGAGCACTTCGAGGCGTACTGCGGTGATTGTGTTGCTCGCGGTGTGACCGGTAATTACGTAGGTGTCGCAATCCGGACGTGAGCCGCTGGCTAAGAACGAACCGTCGGGTTGTAGAGTCAATGTGCTACCATCAGTTGAGTTGGCAGTTGTGCTCTGCAGCGGATGCCACGAGATGACGCGACCGGCCGAACCCTGCTCCCACGCGGATACCATCTGCTGTGATTGCGCGTCAAGCAACTCTTGCCGCACCGTAAAACCCGGCGCGGCCAGTTGTGCCGCCCGTTTGTGCAACATCTCGCGTCGCTTCTGGACGACACCATCGGCATCGTAACCGCGATTGGCGCGCTCGACTCCTGCAAACACCGCTTGCAAAGCATAATAGTCAGCTTGCGAAATAGGATCGAATTTGTGATCGTGACACCGAGCACAATGTACTGTCAGACTAGTAAAATTACTCATTACGTTCGTTAACATGTCGTCGCGGTCGAGGTAGCGACCGATTTCGCGATCGATGGTGTCTTCGCGAATGTCCCGCAGCGTGCTTTCGTCCCATGGACCAGCTGCCAAAAAACCGAGCGCGACGATCTTCTGAGGCTCGTTCACCGCTAGCAAATCTGCAGCCACTTGCTCGTGGACGAATTGATTGAACGGTGTATCGTTATTGAAGGCATCGATCAGGTAGTCGCGATAGGGCCACGCATGCTCTCGAATGCGATCTTGGTCATGACCATGAGTCTCCGCGAAATGAGCTGCATCCATCCAGTGCCGCGCCCAACGTTCGCCATAGCGCGGCGACGCCAACAGGCGATCCACCAGTCGCTCGTACGCCGCTGGATCTTCATTCGCTAAAAACGCGTCAATTGCCTCTGGCGTCGGCGGTACTCCGATCAAATCAAAATACAACCTACGGATCAAAGTCCCGCGATTGGCCGATGGTGCCGGCGACAAACCATGTTCATCCAGCTTAGTGCGAATGAAGGCATCGATCGGGTGCTGAGCGTGAGAGTGCGTTGGAACAAGCGGCTTCACCAACGGTCGCAGCGACCACCAATCGCCTTTTTTGACATTCGTGAGATTGGCGGAATCGGGCCATAGTGCTCCTTGATCAATCCAAGCTCGGAGTACATTGATCTGTTTTTCGCTCAATCGATTCCCCCTGGCGGGCATTAACATATCTTCTGCCTGACCCGTGACGAAGTGCATCAACGGACTGTCGGCGGAGTTATGCGGAATGATGTTCGGCGCGTAGCTCGTTCCGCCACTGATCGCAATCTCGCGGACATCCAGCCGGTAATCGCTCTCCTGACGCAGCGGTCCGTGGCACTTGATACATGCCGCTTCGAAAATCGGTTGTACTTCGTCGATGAAACTGATCGTACGTCGCGGCTCGATCGGTTCGTCGGCGGCGAGCACTGGAGCAAAAGGGACTGCGAAGATCGATATAAGTACAAGCCTAATTGCCAGCTCGAGGCATGAATCTCGTCCTGACTGAAACGCGTCGAACGGCATTATGTGCTGCCTGTCCTGAAGGGGTGGCTGAGCTATGGTTCTGGCATCCCTTTAGGATGCAGAGGACCCTTTACATTATACACCGGTGGTGGCGCTGCGCTTACCACCGGCTAATGTCTAAAATCGCTGCGCGATTAGTACCACGCGATCGCTACTTTGGCGCAATCGCGATCGGCTGGGCGGAGGTCTTCACGCGGCATAGATAGGAATCGACCGTTACATACAGCCAACCATCGGGGCCAATTTCGCAGTTGCTGGTGCGCTCGTTAGTGACCAAGCGGCCGAGCAGTTTTCCGGCAGCGCTAAACACAAACACACCGCCGGGACCGCTACCCCACAGGTTTCCTTTGGCATCGACCACCAGACCGTCCGGCAAGCCCGGTTCCTTGTTGAGGACGCGATCCGTCGCGTTGTGAATTTCTTTGCCGTCACCCAGCGTACCGTCCGCCTTTACTGGAAAGGAGGTCCAGTTGGCGTTTTTCGGATCCGATTGAGCCACGTACAGAGTCTTTTCATCAGGCGAGAAACCGATACCGTTCGGACGCTCGATCGTCTTGGTTAGCAACGTGACGGTCCCGTCAATGGCCACGCGATAAACGCCGCAAAAATCCAACTCGCGCATCGGATCATCGAAACGTTGGGGCAATCCGTAAGGAGGATCGGTGAAGTAGATATCGCCGTTACTCTTGAGCACTGCATCGTTGGGGCTGTTGAACCGCTTGCCTTGGTAGCGATCAGCGATCGTCATTTTTCCGCCACCCTTGGTCAATACGCTCACGCGTCGGTCGCCGTGTTCGCACATTACCAAGCGGCCTTGTTTGTCACGTAACAAGCCGTTGCACCCAGGTTCTAGCCCATAGTAGGTCACGCCTGTATAACCCGAGGGCATCATGAACAACTCGACGCCCGACTTGGGTGTCCACTTGAAAATGCTGTTGCGTGGAATATCCGAGAACAGCAGGTGATCGCCCATCCAAACCGGGCCCTCGGTCCATGTAAAACCTTCGGCAATGATCTCGATTTTAGCGTCGGCTGGAACAAGTTGATCGAACTCCGGCTCTTTGCGTTCGATCGATCCAAGGTACTTCTGAGCCATCGCGGCGCTCGACATTCCGATGCTCAAGGCGATCGCTAGGCATGCTTTAAGAATAGACTTGGTCATGTTGAAAATTACTCCGCTGGGTCTCTTCGAGAATGGGTTGAGGGTAGGATCATGATTGTGCTCCAAGCAGGGGTGGCTTCGCAAGCATGCACATGAAGAATTTTTGACACTTCTCGCTGAACACCACGACGCATGCTGGCGTTCCGCAGTTTGTCATCAGGCAAAGACTTTGTTTTTCGCGCCTGAGGCGCTAGCCGATCTCCAAAATCATTTAATCGGAAATCGGCTAGCCTGGATATTGCATACGCTGCGTGGGTTTTGGGTTGCGCGGGTTTCGGCACAGATTTTTGGGTTTTGGAGGCGGGATTTACTAGAATTCGTCCCGTCGGGGCAGAAGTCCCCTTACCCCATCGACTGCATATTGAGCCGCTGAGTGATACACCGGTCGGTGATAATCACTTTTGTTAGTCGC
>JAYVHC010000305.1:0-3830 GCA_043771575.1 Planctomycetia bacterium | reverse complement strand
GAGCGCGATCGGTTTGTACAATCTCGCCAGCAACGCGTCGAGCGTCTTGCCGCGTGGATAGAGAATCGACCGGATGATCGCAGATTGGTTTCGTTTTTGGAGGACGAGCTAACGCGGTTTAGCGAAATGCGGCTCGAGGATGTAGGCAAACGGAAATTTGTCATCATCGAGCTCCCACCCGCTCGTTACCGCGAGATCTTCAGTCAACCTTCGGACCGGCGTAAGATTGCTGGCTTGGCGTTTCAAAACGATCTTGACGATGTCACGACGACTCCCGTTAGTCAACTGCGAAAGAAGTTAGTCGAACTGGGCGTTGACGTGGAAACAGAAGACGTGAATCTTAGCCGAGAGGTTGAGGCGACCAGCGAATCCGATCGACAGTGGGTCGCCAGAAAAGCAGTTGTTGAGTATGCTCTGCGAAAGCAGCTCGAGTTTCAAGGCACTGGCAGTTTGTTGGTTCGCAAAACCGAGACACCCGATGCGAGCGCTTTGGTTGCTCAAATGCTCGGCGGTGGCTTGGGTGAAGACCCGATCAGTCAGCTGGGAGCGGAATTGGGGTTGCCAGAGTTTCAGAAGCCCAAAGAACAGAGCGCTAGTTGGTGGAAACGAGCGACCGAGGAAGCCGAACGCGAGGGGTTTTGTGGCGTGTCGATCACACGCTTGAATCAAAACACCTTGTCTTCAACGGTTACTGTGGAAGCCTATTTCTTTGCGATGGAAAAACCAGGAAACTGGTTTCAAGTCGTCCGATTTGCGTCGCAAGCAAACGCGGCTGAGCAAACCGAGGATCAACTGAAGCGTATTCATGAAGATCCTCAGGTGAAATCGGTGCTTGATACGTTGAAGGGACTCGGGCTGGGCAATCAAGGGCTCGTCGACCAAGCCCTTCGTCACGGCGCGGCCACTCAAAAAGCTCTGCAAGATGCAGCGGGGCAGTTCAATGCGTTTGTAAGTCAGAATGCACGAGCGCTTGACAGCCAGCCGATTGCACTTCAACCTTGAACGCGTACCAAACGAATCACAACCTTACTTAGCTAGGAGCACGATTTGAAAATTACAGTTTGCTCAATCGCCGCGTTCACGATTGCTTTGAGTATGTTTCAGTTGACTTTTTCGCAGGAGACAAAAGCTACTGTGACCGCCGAAAAGCTGGACGCAAATATCGCAGCGCAAATTTCTAAGGAGAATCAGATCACGATCGACTTGTTCAAAAAGATTCAAGCCAGCAAAGAGGCGCTCAAAAACATCGTGCTCGTCGACGTTCGCAGCGATAACGAGACCAAAGTCTCGGTGATACCTGGCGCAATTACTAAGGCCCAATTCGAAGCGGACCCCGACAAGTATAAAGGGAAAACGGCAATTTGTTATTGCTTATCAGGCGGCCGCAGTGGCAAGTATGTCAAACAACTCAAATCGAAAGATGTCCCTGCCGTTGATCTGAAAGGCAGCATGCTCGGCTGGTGTGAAGCTGGTTTGCCACTGACAACTCTCGATGGCAAACCGACCAAACGAGTCAATGTGCTTGGCAATAAAGTGTCTTCAGATTATGAATCGATTGAGTGAAGCAACGTTCGATCCTCGATTAACCGCAACAGCCTATCACGAGGCGGGACACGCGGTTATGGCGCTTGCGCTGGGGCGGCCGATTCAGAAAGTGACCGTGGCGCCAAACCAGAATTACCTCGGTGCATGTCAAATTCAAAAGAGACGCTTCAAGCCGACGAAAGACTGGCTGGAGGACGAGATACTGATCTTATTCGCGGGCATGGTGGCCGAGTCGCAAGTGACGGGGCAATACTGCCCGAGCGGTGCGGCCCAAGATCTGCGAGGAATTCGCCGCTATGTATTGATGCGAACTGGCGGTGAGCGCCAAGTGGAGCGGCTCGAGCGCCGCTTGCTCGATAAGGCAGAACATCTACTGGCCGACGCAGCGAGTTGGAAAGCGGTGGAATCGATTGCGACGGAATTGCTCAAAAACGAAACGATCAGCGGTCGCGCGGCTCGACATTTTTATGATTTGGCCGAGCAATCATCATGAATCTTAACTTCGCCAAACCAATCGTCCTAGAGCGATGGGGACCTCCAGGCGATGATTCGCCCACTATATAGCACAAAACAATTGGCCAAGACAATTCTTCATTGGGTCATGCAGTCAAGTTGAGTATTGAATTGCCAAAATTCACTTTAAGGTCACTGTTCGTCGGAACTTTCTTGGTGGCTCTTGCGATCAGCGCAGTGCCAGTTGTGTTGCGTCTTCGATTTGAAGCGTTGTATTTAGCGTCGATTGTTTTGACAGCCTATATTTTCGCGTTGGACTTGATTGCAAAACGCGATTCAGATTTAGGGATCGGTCTGCGATCAATCAGATTGCTGGAAACGAAACCACATTCGAGCCCGAAGATGACGATTTGGGTCTAGGCGTCGCCCCCAGCGCCCTGCAAACCGGACAGCCGGCACAGTAGCCGGTTAGGGCGACTGTTCATGGCTGGAACCTTACGTTTACGATTGCAGCCGATTGCGGGGAAACGGTGGCTCTGACATCCACCGCGACTTTCCACCGTTTTTCAAGTTCGTGCAAGTTTTGAATCGCGTAATGCTTTTGCAACGCCCTCTCGACTCCCAGATCAAGTGCATCGATTGTAAAGTGGACGACGGTTTGTGGCTTGCCCTGCTCCGAGAGCATGCGGACCAACGTCAAGCTCTGTCCGTAGAACGCAGGCACTTGTTCGGCTGAGGTGAATTGCTCAAGCTGTATAAGATCCTTCAGCGGAAATGCTCGCCCAGTCGTCATTGCTTCGATACAATCTCGTTGGTGTAACAACTGCTTTTCACGCGTATCCGCCAACATCGCGATGCCTTCATCCATCCACAGGGGTGGTTGGCGCCCCTTGAAATGATCCGCCAACACGACGTGTGTCAATTCATGTGGTAGGGCCGAGAGCGATCCGTCTTGGGCAACTAACAAATCGATGCGGCGCGCGACAATTTTTCCGGCGTCCAGCTGGATCAAGCTGCTTCCAAAACTTGAAAAGTCACCAGCAACGATGTTTTGATAACTTTGCCGATTCGGATGAAGCACAATCTCGCATCGCGGCTCCCATTTCTCGCACTTCGAATCCGCTTGCCACACACGCTGCAACTCGGCTCGAACCGTTTCGCACAAATGCAGGACGCTCTTCACGCTCGGCCCGTTTGAATACGATCGAACATCAAAGTGATTCGATTTTCCATCGGAGTTTGCCAAGTTCGACTGACTGAAGGCTACCTGTTGAATAGCACCAACTAAGAAGAAACAAGCAGATATCAGTCCACACATCGGGAAACCGTTTCTCATTGACATTATCCTTTGCATGTCCGCCAAGTCACGGCGTTAGAAAGGGCGCCGCATTTCCAAGGACATAAAGTCAAATGTCATGCCAAGCGGATCGTCATCGGAATGCAATGTGCAATCGATCGCTGCAAGTCATTTAGGGCAAGAGAGTTAGAAGCTCGCACTAAATCGTCAGATTCTTGGGCGACCATCCCAACCGCTTTTCTTTCAGGCATCCTTGCCAAGTCATTGGGCATAGGAATCGCACCGAGCCGCGTAGGTCCGCCTCTCCGGCGGCGGACGGTGATTTCGGCTTTTCCAACTATGCCTAGCGTAAATGATCGAAGTTGCGTATTAAAGAAGGCTTGGACCGACGATTCGATCGGCCGCACGCCCCTCCAACGCATCCAATCAAAATGAACGCAACAATCTCGCCAGATCTAGACCTAGACGCCGCTTGCCATTCGATTGCACGCGAACTTACGGTAAAAGTCAGTCAAGTGCAGGCCGCCGTCGAACT
>JAYVHC010000304.1:0-4701 GCA_043771575.1 Planctomycetia bacterium | reverse complement strand
GTTTCGCGCTCCGTCAAGCGTCGTTGCATCTCAGCGTGATCGGCGACAATGGACTCTGCGTTCTCCAAAATCTGTTTGACTTCTTCCGCCTCAGCGGGCCGATTGAGAACTCGCAAGTAGATTTCGCGAACCATATCCGATTCGCTCAAATCGGTAAGCGCTAAAGTGGGAAGAGCGCACTTCGGATCGCTGATCGCTTTGCCAACCGTCGGACCGCTGACCAAAGCCATAACTGGTCCGAGCTGCAATTCACCGGAGCGTTCGCATTCGCAAGCACTTTCACGCACGGGACGGCCCAGGTTGTTCAAGAAACCATCCGCCAGCTGAACGGCGACATCGGGCAGCGCGGCAGCCCGCGTTCCTGGCGCAACGCCCGGGATATCTGACAACGAACCGGTGACCTGATAAACGGCATCGTAGAGCACTTCGGCGGGCAATCGGCGTGCCGTGGCATGCGAATAGTTTAACGTGTCGTCCGCGTTCCACTTCGTCGTGCCCACGGACAACTGGTAAGTGCGAGAATTGCAAATCAGCCGAATCACATGTTCGGTGTCGAAACCGGAACGAATAAACTCGCTCGTCAAGTGCTCGAGCAATTCTGGGTTCGTCGGAGGGTTGCCAGCCCGAATGTCATCGAGTGGGGCCATCAAGCCGGCACCGGTCAAGTAACCCCAGAGCCGATTAACATAGCTGCGGGCGAAGTAGTTGTTATTGGGCGACGTGATCCAAGCCGCCAATTTCTCACGGCGTGTTTTGGCTGTAGCGCCATCGTTATCGCATTCGAACGGGAACTTGGGAGCAACTTGCTTATTCGTGCGACCATGAGTCATCTCACCATCCGGCTTGTCGTAGACCTCTTCATACAGCGGGTGCGCTTGATCGACGGCGGAACCGCCGATATTGGCATCGCCGCCAGCCGGGTCCTTCTTCAAACCGGTCTGTGCAAAAAACGCCGCCAATTCGTAATACTGATCCTGCGTCCAACGTTCGAACGGATGGTCGTGGCATTTGTTGCAATTGAAGCGCACTGCTAAGAACAAGTGCGTCGTGTTCTCCATGATCAAGTCAGGTTCGCGCAGGATCTTGTAATATGAGGCGGCCGGATTGACCTTGTTCGAACCGCTGGACGTCAAAATGTCGCGCGCGAATTTATCATAGGGTCTGTTCTCAGCAATTGCGGCACGAATCCATTCCCGAAAGGCCTTCGCACCTTCGGCGCCGATGAATTTTGAATTGACTTGCAGCAAATCGGCCCATTTATTGGTCCAATGATCGACGTAATCGGGATTGCCGATCAGTGTATCGATCTGCTCGCGGCGTTTCAGCTTTGAGGGTCGGCTGTCGGCAAGGAACTGCTTCAACTCTGCAATCGTGGGCGGCAAGCCGGTCAAATCCAAACGCACACGACGCAGAAACTCGGCGTCATTGCAGGGTTCTGAGGGTTGGATCTTCATGCGTTGCCATTTGTTGGCGACCAATTGGTCTATGGTACTGAAACTTTCGGGTTCGCTCCAAGCAAAACCATCGCGGTTGCCCATGACGGTCAAAGTAGCAGCCGCATAGGTACCTTCGTAGCGAGCCAATACGGGTGCTTCGCCGCGACGGATCGCCTGAGCCAAGCCGCCGGGGAAACTCTTGCAAACTTCCGCATTTCCGCTTTCGATGAAGGCTTCCTGGGTCACATCGCGGCTCGAGCCATCACCATAATGCGCGACCACCCGGAACTGCTGCCAAGCGTTTTCCAGCTCAACGACCGGCTTGCTTGGCATCAACTCGATGCGAGCTACTTTTTTCGATTCCAGATTTAGTTTTGCACCTTCTGCGATCCACCGGCGAAACGTGTTGTAATGTATGCTATCGGTCGTCATCAGCACACCGCCTTCATGTGGCACAGTGCCCACTGGCTTCAGCAACATCAAGCTTGAATCAGCTGCTGCAGTGTTCAAGCGCCGCTGGCACAAGTCATCGCTGAGCGCGCGAATGTCTTCGATCGGGTCGTAACCCCGCAATGAAAGCTTGAATCCATTCTTCCCTTTTTGGGCGCCGTGACAGGTTCCGGCGTTACAGCCCAGTCGCGAAATGATCGGGTTCACGTCGCGCACAAAGTCGATCGTCTCATGCTCCGGGAACACTGCTTCCACAGCGACCGTTTTTTGCTGACCCGCGAAAGAAACATCGACCGCTGAAATTCCAGCAGTTTTGGGACGCAACAACCCCAGTGACGAAACGTTGATCGCGGCCGACGATTTGTACTGCGCCAATCGTGTCACATCGCAGCGTTGGCCGCTGGCATAAACTGCTGTCACAACCACTTGAGCGTAATCGCGTTGATTGGCCAGTTTGATCTGGGCAGGCATGACTTCAATTTCGAGCAGCTTATCGGCGGGCAATAAATCTCGTTCCTTGGCTGGATCCGGCAGCGCAGCCGAGGGAGCCCGCAATCCGTGTGCGGACTTTAGCGCCGTAACATCACTTTCCGTGGAACCTGTGTTAGTGACGATCTCAATGGGCGCAAAGGTCGCTTCGATCGCCTTGGTTTCTTGATTCAGCAAGCGCACCATGCCATCACTACCGGCCAGCGCGAGCAGACTGGATGTGGGTTGGAACGCAACGGCGTAAAGGCTGACGCCTGGCAAATCGATCGCAACCGTGGCGTCCGGAACCTTGCTGAGATAGCTCAATACAAGTTGTTTTTCTGGATCGGTTCGTGCTCCTGCGGCTTTGGCCAGTGCCGCTTTCACATCCTCCGGCACGGGACCTTCAACTTCATACGGATAAACCCGAACCATACTCGCACCGTCCAACGTGCTGGCGGCTGCGATGCGTGAACCATCCTTGTTAATTGAGACCGAGAATACGCGGCCCGTCATGGCTGGGAACTTACGAATCAGATTGGCATCATCACCAATAACGCGAGCGGTCTCGCGAAAAATTCGATAGATCTTGGGAGTACCGTCCGAGCCACCCACGAGAAATTCATCTCGCGAAGGATGGATGGCCAGTGAATTAATACCGCCGCGTAGTGCACCTGGCGTGATCGAAGTCACATTGTCGATGAATCGCTCGGTTGCAACTTCCGTCAACTTGACCGTCATGTCGCGACCGGCCGACAACAAATGCGTTCCGCTGGGGTTGAACACGCAGGCGCGAATCCAGTCATCGTGAGCACCCTGATGCAATTTCGGCTCACCCGTGGTCGAATCAATCGCGCGCACGGTTTTGTCCGCGCATCCGAAGGCAATCAATTTTCCGTCTGGCGAAAATACCCCGCCATAGATATCGTCAAAAGTGACTTGACGGCTGAGCAGCAAATTGCCTTGTGCAACATCCCAAACTTGCACCTCGCCCATGCGACCCGGCGAACCACCGGTAACCGCGAGACGCGCCGAATCGTGCGAGAAATTCAGTGACTCGATCCGTTCGCTCAAACCCACCAATCGCTTGGCCAATTTCCAAGTCTGTGTGTCGATCAGAAATACTTCATGAAAGCCACTCGTCGCCAACCACTTTCCGTCGGGCGAAAACGCAACCGCAGTAATGACCGGCAAACGCGTGTAAGTCGGTGCATTCTCGGTCGTGAACGGGGTCGCAGAACTGGCCGCGCGATCATCGACGGCACCTTCAGCGATCCAACGCTTTACCAACTCGATGTCGGCATCGTGCAGCGGTTCGGCCTTTTTCGGCATGGCCGCTTTCCCGTCAATTTTTTCAATCTGTTTAAGTAAATGGCTAGCTTCCGGTTTGCCCGGCACTATCGCAACGTCGCCGGTCTCGCCCCCGGCCAGCATTTTTGCAAAGTCCGTCATAACGAACAGGCCGTGCCGTATGGCCGGTTGATGGCACCCTTGGCAATTGGTTCTGAAAAGCGGTTCGATCTCTTTGGCGAAACTCACTTTGCGAACTTCGACAACAGGATCATCCGCCAAGGTGCCCTGGCACGAAGCGGCGAGACCGATCAGAGCGACTACGGCGGCAATGCAATAGAAACGCATAAATGTCTGTCCATGAGATTCAGCCGACTCTGGTGGCAGCAGTTGGCCACAAGCAATTCGACTGGGAAAGTCTTTGAGGTGGGAATCGACAACCTAGGGCTCGACGGGAGGGGGGCAAGCCAACCAGTCATGGTAACCGGTTTGTGGGTGAAAAATCAACTACCGATCACTGATTCTCACTACATAGTTCATCAAAATTGCTTGGACTGACTGGAAAACACCGTCTCAAAACGAGAAATTACGTCTCACACGCCTTCGGCGAGTAGGGTCGGTTGAGGTACGAAACCCACCCTGCAACACGTGATATCGAAGCCAACAAGCATTACGCAAGAATCGATAGCCCCAGCACAGCAGTGGGTTTCGTACCTCAACCCACTCTACGCTCAACGCAAGTTGCGACCTCGCTTCAAAGGTTTCGACCATCCCGCGCGTTAAACGCGGGATGGTCTTTGGCCTGCAATTCATTAACCGAAGGCTAGACGCGGTTGATTTCAAAACCTTTACGCTGTTCGCGAGCCACGAATTTTGCGGCTTCTGCGTCGCCGATAACTTTTTCAGCCTTCGGATCCCACTTGATGACTCGGTTCAGTCGAGCGGCAATGGCGGACAAGTGACAGGTACCCATCGCTTGGACGTGCGTAAACACGTCGCTGACCGGTAGACCACCTTCGCGAACACAGCGGAAGAAATTGTTCTTATGCCCCTCGTG
>JAYVHC010000303.1:0-6221 GCA_043771575.1 Planctomycetia bacterium | reverse complement strand
ACTCGAATCCGGCGTTACCAACACCAGAGAATTCTGGGCCTACAGCAAGTCAAAGAGTGTTACCATTCAGCATTTGCAAGAGGATAGCCATTACGAGCGTGGTCAAGAGCGAACCGAAGGATTCGAATTGGAGTCGTAAAATCGATGTATCCCTCCCACCTAACAGCATAACTCCAAAAATGCGGAATAGTCTGAATCCGCCAGTCCTGGCCCGTCGCCGTTTTTTTCCTGGAATTTCCAGTGCCAAACGCTCTGTAGGCTAACGTGGCCGAGTTGCTCCGCTACTCGGAGTCAAGTTTCAGTCGCGGAGCGACTCGACCACACGGACACATGTCTTCATTGCCGCCGGGAATATAAAATAGCGCAACTTCAACGCGGACTATTCGAGTTACTTTTTTAAACTGCCAGCTAGAGAGTTTTGAGATACTCGAGCACTGCGGTGCGCTGCTCACTAGTTAGTTCGAGCGGAAAATCGTGACCAGCAGCTGACTTACCGGAGACTCGGGTGTCAAAATAGGTTCGTTTTGTCGAAACGTGGCGCATTCGTTTTGGCATTTCGTCCAGAGAGTCGACTGTCAGGCCAACATATCGCTGGTCGAGTTTATCTGAAGTGCGGTGCCATATTTGTGGTCGCACTTGCGGATTGAGTACATGCCAAAGCGTAGGGATTGAACCGTTGTGGAGGTAGGGCGCGGAAGCCCAAATGCCGTCGAGAGGGGGCGCCATATAGCCCTGAGGATCGTCCCAAGTCTCTTGTTCGCCATAATGCGCGAACCAGCTCTTTCCATAGCCTGAGCGATGTTTCGCGGACAAAGCGTTGAGCCGCACGGGATCCGTTCCGACTTCATCAATCGGTATCAACAGCTCTGGATAGTGGGCGTGGGCTCGGTCGCCGTAAGTTCCATGGCAGCGGCTGCAAGTATCGTTGAATACAACCCGCCCGCGCTCGGCCAAATCAATGTCGATAGGCGCGGGGTATTTCGGGGGTCTCAGCGATTCGATGAACGCCAGTACGTCGCGAAAATCTTCTTCCCATTCTCGAAATTTTTCAGGTCCATTTTCGCGGACTAACATAAACTGCATCAGCCCTCGGTGCCCTTTCTGTGCAAAGCCGTCGGCATAAATTCGTGTCTTACGGTGCATTAACCACCAAGCAGGCGGGTCCATATCGTGATGTACCATCGGAGGGCCAGGTCGCAGGGGCAGCACATTCAGCTCCGCGTCGCGAAAATGCATGAGGGCCACGCCGAACATCACTGCGTTCGTTGTGCCCGCCGTTGTCCCCAAAGGCATGAACATCGATCCGATCTCCATATGCCCAAGCGGCTTGCCGAGCTTCAACTTGGCTGTTCGAATATCTTCGATAAAAGACTGCAGTTGATAGTTGTTGTTTGGAGCGCCAGGCATCGTCGTTCCGTATACTGAACCACCATGACACGCAAAGCAATTCATCACCCACTGCGATTTTTGTGTGACCACGTATTGTAAGGGTTTGCCTGACGTTGAATCATCCGGTCGCGTGGTCAAACCGTAGTGCGTTAGTAACTGATCGCGAGTGAAGAGTGGCTGTTCGGATTCGTCTGCCAATTCTCCGCTGCTTGCTTTGCGCCTACTGAGCATACGAGCGAGTTCGACGGCCACCTCTTCATCCAAATCGGCTGGCAAGTATACGGAATCGACCAAGTGCCGATAACCTCGCTTGGCGGCAGGGGACATTTGGTCCAGCCAATCTGGAATTGCGTCGAGCGCCACTTGCTCCACCGCTTCGTCCGCCGAGGACTGCCGCTTAGTCCTCTCAGGGTCAGCTGCGTAAACTGCCGTTTCGAACTCCGAAATGGTTGCGGCAGCAACGCTGGCAAAGACCAGTAAAAAAGTTAGCTTGGCAATCAAAGTGAGGTTCATGGTTGAGACGGTTTTGAGAGCAATTGTTAAATTGAGGCCGGAGTTTATTTGACCGGAGGGTTTTCGAGAACATCACAGCCCCGACGGCAAAACGGTTATGGCGACTGTGAGTCCATTAATATTAAGCGGAGAAAGCCTTGTTACCTCTTATTGTAGGCTTCGGCGAAGCCCTTATCGATAAATTACCATCTGGCGACGTCGTTGGCGGGGCGCCGCTCAATTTTTCAGTACGTGCGGCAGAATTAGGTAACCGTTTCAGTTGTGTATCAGCTATCGTTACGCGGATCTGCCGAGATCCGCACGGCCGGCAAATCGAAGCCCTGCTGCGCGATTCGAAACTCGATTTGTCCGGGGTGCAATTCGACGAAAAACTGCCTACAGGCTTTGTCGATGTCACGCTCGATCGCCGGGGCCAACCCAACTATACGATTGGTCGGCAGGTTGCGTGGGACGCCATCGAATTCGATGCAGCGACAGCCAACTTGGCCGCTCGTGCATCCGTGGTCTGCTTCGGAACACTGGTTCAATTAGGCGATGTATCCGCCCAAACCCTTTACCGATTTTTAAGCAAAGCCAGTTCAGCGACAAAAATCCTTGATCTCAATCTGAGAAATCCTCAGCCCAGCCTGCCTACCGTAATTGCCAGTTTGCAACAAGCTGACGTGTTGAAGTGCAATCTTGAGGAACTCCTGAAGCTTGCACAATGGTTTTCGCTCGCTCGACCTCTCGATTGCGCTGCGATCGCAGTGCAGCTACAGGAGCGATTCGATTTGAAAGCCGTTTTTTGGACGCGCGGTGCCGAGGGATGCTGCTGGCAAGATGGGTCAAAGTGTGTTGTTGCGGAAGTCCCAACGATTGCGGCGGAGCCGAATGCAGACAGTGTGGGAGCGGGCGATGCGGCTTGTGCGGCACTAGCATTGGGGCTGGTTCGTCAATGGACACCTGAACGAATCGTTATGGCCGCTAACCTTTGCGGGGCTTACGCTGCCAGCCGGCGCGGTGCGACCACACCTCTAAGCGATGACATTTTCAAGCGACTAGAAAACGGCGTAGGGTGGCACGCTCTGAGGCTTTGCGAAGGGCGTGACGAATAATGGTCAAATCACGCCCTTCGAGGACTCAGGGACGTGCCATCCTAAATCATCAACCCGAATTTTTATTCTGGACAGAGCACTATCAGATTCTGCTGGCAGAGTTGATTCTCCCTCAAGTGTTGGGATAATGCGAGGCGAATCGCGATTGTTCCAATCGTGATGGCAGTAAGCACTCTCAAAAATTCTCTCGCGTTGGTTCTTCGAACTATCTCACGATTAGGAGCAGTAGAATGTTGCGATCCAAAGTTGCTTTGGTTTTGGCTTTATGTGCCACGGTGCCATGCACAATCCTGCAGGCAGATTCCGGAATGAAAGAAGGAACGCCGGACATTAAACAAGCCGGCGCGCTTGCATTTGCTCCGCATGGAGTTCTGCTTGTTGGCGACACGCTCAATGCGGCCATCTATGCGATTGATACCGGCGACATTTTAGCTTCAGAGGCTAAGTCAGTAAACATCGAGGGCGTGAATGAAAAAATCGCAGCTCTGATGGGTACCGGTGTTGAAGAAACGATGATCAACGATATGGTTGTCAATCCAGTTAGTGGAAACCTCTACTTATCCGTTTCGCGTGGGCGCGGGCCGGACGCCGCTCCCGTGATTTTTAAAGCGGATTCGAAAGGCATTTTATCCGAAGTCAATTTGAAGAAAGTCAAGTTCGCCAAAGCCGCCTTCGCTAACGCTCCGGAATCGAAACCAGGCGCTCGTAATCCTCGCTTGAGCGCGATCACGGACATTCAATACATGGATGGCATGGTGGTTGTTGCTGGCTTGTCGAATGAAGAATTTGCTTCCAAGCTGCGTACAATTAAATACCCATTCGATGGCGGCCAAGAATCCACGAGTATTGAAGTCTACCACGGTGCTCACGGCAAATTGGAAACCGCTTCTCCGGTGCGTACATTTGTAACCTATGAAAATAGTGTGCTTGCGGCTTATACCTGCACACCGCTGGTCAACATTCCGGTCGGCGATCTCAAGCCTGGAGGTAAGACGCTAGGTAAGACGATCGCAGAACTTGGAAATCGTAATCAACCGCTCGACATGATTGTCTACAAAAAGGGGAGCCAAGATTATCTGCTGATCGCCAACTCCGCTCGAGGAGTAATGAAGCTCAAGCTGAGTAAACAAGCCATCGACGATACCCAAGCGATCACTTCGAGGATCGATGATACTGCGGGACTGCCCTACGAAACGGTCAAGGAGCTGGTCGACGTGGTGCAGCTCGACAAGCTGAACGCGGATCATGCGGTCTTGCTCGTCAAGAAAGATGCTCGGCAAGATCTACGCACCATCGATTTGCCGTAAGCTGACTAGTTATGCCTCGGCTCGTTTTGTATCTTTTGGCAAAGCGAGCCGCTGTTTTCTGCAGGATCGCCACACGGGGAGCTGATTCGATGTTACTGTCAATTGCAAGAGGTGCTTGCATTATTGCTTGTTACGTCTTTCTCTGGAACACAAATGAGACACGGGCGCAAGAGCCCGCCCCTGACAATTCATTTCAAGTGCAACAGCATCGAGTTGGAAAATCCTCGGTAATAGTTGAACTGCGAGAATCGATCGATCGATCGATGATCGCAATCGTCGGACTGAAAACGTTGGATGACCTGCGGACGCTTACCGAAGTTCAATTGAAACAGTTGTTTGTTGTGCGGGTTCACGCCGCGACAGTTGAGGCCACGCTGCCAGCTGTGCTGGGAACCTATACGCTAACCGATTCTGAGTTTCAATTTGTAAGCCGATTCCCACTGAGCACTTCAGTAAAATATCACGTTCAGCTGTCGACACGATTGACGGACGACGAAGTTACCGAGCTGTTTGTTGCTCCGCGCGGAAAACCACTTTCGTCCGCACCCACGGTAAAAGCTATTTATCCGTCGTCAGACGTGCTGCCTGAAAACTTGTTGAAATTCTATATTCACTTTTCGGCGCCCATGAGCCGTGGGGAAGCATACAAGCGAATCCACCTGATGCAGGCGGGGGTGGAAGTCCCAGATCCGTTTCTCGAGTTGGGCGAAGAACTTTGGGACATAGAGCAAACTCGTTTCACATTGTTCATCCATCCGGGACGCATCAAACGCGGTGTCAAGCCTCGAGAAGATAGCGGTCTGCCAATGACCGACGGCAAGAAGTACTCACTGCAGATCGACGAGGCTTGGTTGGGCGCGGATCGCCAACCCTTAGCCGCCAAACATATTAAAAAATTCCGTGTTGTGGCCGCCGATGAAGAGCAGCCCAACCCAGTAAATTGGAAAATCGCGACTCCACACGTGAACACACGGCAGCCCGTGACGCTCACTTTCAACGAAGCGCTGGACCACGCCATGCTCAAACGCGTCTTCCAAGTTCGCGATCCAGCGGGGGAAGCCATCGACGGGAAGACAACCGTCTCAGATCGCGAAACGGTTTGGGCTTTCGAACCCACACAGCCTTGGAAACGATCCGACTACGCCATCGAAATCGCTACGAACCTCGAAGACCTTTGCGGTAATAGTATCGCGCGACCGTTCGAAACCAAATTGCAAGTCGAAGGAGAAGAAGCTCCCATCGCACCGCTCGTCGCCATCCAGTTTGCGGTTGAGTGACGCAAATGATCCAATCTTGGCGTGGGTGGCATGGGTGCCACCCGCACACTTGCTGAGGTGAACTCGGGCCCAACGAACAATTTTCCGGCCCAGGTTGTGACGGGTTTTGAGTTGCGGAGCAACGCCACGCTGTAGCCTGGGACGTGAGTCCCAGGTTGTATTGGCCACGAGATCGTGAGTCGCGGAGCGACGGTAGATGTGGGCCCGTTTAGGTTGCTCGGTTGAGATCCATCGCGGCGAAGTCCGACTAGTGTACAAGGTCCCACCAAACCCTTTTGTCCTGAGCCCCGATAATCGGGGCTTTTTACAACATTTGTCGTTGCGTCGTGCTGTTGCTCCGCAACTGAAATCTGACCGGCACTAGGGATTTTGTTGTCCTAACGGCGCTTGTCGCTCTGCGGCGCACTGGCCATGTTTCCACCTTGAGCGACGAAGACTTTGGGATCGTCCACGATCCAGGGGGTTGTCCAGTGTTTGCCGTCGTCGCCATTGACGACGTTATAGAAGAATGAGCGGAAACGCAGCGCTTTGTAACTATACGGGAACTGCGACGTGATGTAGTCTTCCGCGGTCAGGTCTTCAATACCTGGTTTGGCGTAGTAATGCACCATGCCATCGGGAGTAAAGGACATGCCCAATGT
>JAYVHC010000302.1:0-4399 GCA_043771575.1 Planctomycetia bacterium | reverse complement strand
TGGCGCTCGGCATTTCGATCCTGACATCGCTAGCGATCGCCATTGCTCAATGGTTATGGCGTTTATACTCGTAACACTAATGCAAGGAACGCAGGATGCGTAATCGAATTGTCCATGGATGGAAGTCGAATCTGCCAATCAGTTCCACTGGCCAGAAGGCCTTAGTGCTGACGGCGTTGCTGGGCGGTCTGCTACTGAGCAGTTCAATGGGTTGCGTGCGCTTGGCAGCAAACATGATCAACGCCATACAAGGAAACGATCGGCCAGCGGAGTATGATGGCTTTGAAGAGCAACGTGTCGCAGTTGTTTGCGGAACAGATAAGGGGCTGAGCAACGATGCAACTACAGCCCTGATGACGGGTTATGTCCATATGGCACTCAACACCAACGTCAAGAAAATCGAGCTCGTCCGAGCTGAAGAAATCGAACAGTGGCTGGATGTCCATAGCTCGATCGAAAGCGACTACGTTGAAATTGGCAAAGCAGTCAAAGCCGACAAGTTGCTGGCAATCGATATATCGAACTTGAAGGTTAAGGACGGTCAAACTTTGTTCCGCGGCCAATGTGACATCGGTGTAACGGTCTATGATATCAACGCTAAAGGGGCCATCGTTTATCGCAAACAGATTCCTGAATTCACGTTCCCAAAAATGGGCGGGCCGACGATCGTAGATACTACCGAACCCAAGTTCCGAAATCAGTTCCTGAAGATCATTGCCATCAAGGTTTCGGGACTATTTTATCCGGTTGATCCAACGGCTGAATACGCTCTCGACGCCACCGCCAATAGTTTCTAGCACCCTGCGCAGCCCATCCCGCGCGCATCGTACTCATTAACGGCACTTCTCACTTTATAGAATTCAAGATGAAGAAATTTGGTCTAGCGATCCGTGATTCGCTCCATCACTGGCCGTTGCTGCTGCTAGCAACCGTCTGCTCACTTGGAGTTGCAACGTTGTGGAGCGCGAATATTGGTGCGATGTATCCGGTCATCGAAATGACCTTGCAGGGCAATTCAACACAAAAGCAACTCGCCAAGGTTGTTAGCGAAACCGAGCTGAAGTTGGCGTCAGTCGAACAGAACTTGTCTACGACCAAAGCGAGCTTAACGGAACCCGAGGCGGATCCTTTCGCTGTCCGCGATCAACTCAAACAACTCGAATTGGAATCCACAGAGGTTGCAACGACGCTGGCTTGGCAGCGTTGGCGACTCGATTTTGCGAACAAATACTTGCCCAGCGATCCGTTCCAAACGATCTGTTGGATCATGGGCATCATGCTCGTCAGCACTGTCCTACGGCATCTGTTGTTACTGGCGAATGACTTGTTAGTCGGCCGCGTCTCGACGACCATCGCGCGCTCGATGCGTTTACGAGTGTTCGATCAAGCCTTATCCTTTGACCGCAAAACCTATCAAAGCTACGGGACCAGTGGCCTATTGGCTGGAATTGCAAACACTTCGGACGCGCTCACCCACGGCTTGATTGCCTTCTTTGGATTAGCCATTCGTGAACCGCTGCGTATTATCGCCTGTTTGATTGGAGCGGCTTTGATCTATTGGCGGCTGTTGTTGCTGAGTGCTCTTTTGGCTCCGCTGCTCGTGTTGGTGGTGTATTGGTTCAATGGCCGCGTTCGCAGTATCGCTCGCAAGATGTTGGGACAACACGCGGGTTTTCATGAAGTGATTCTGGAAGCGCTCAGCAATGTATTCACGGTGCAAGCCTACACGATGGAGTCGGAAGAGCGAAAGCGCTTTGCCGGGTGTACTAAAGACATGCAACGTTGCAGCATGCGGATGATCCTCTACACAGGCCTAAGCAAACCTCTGACGGAGTTGATCGGTGTTGGCATGATCGCAGTCACCGTGTGCGCTGGTGCATATCTGATCGTAAACAAGGAAACGCATCTCGGTTTCCTACGCATCTGCGATGAACCCATGACCGCCTCGCGGTTGATGATTTTCTTTGCAATGTTGATTGGTGCCAGCGATCCGCTTCGCAAGATGTCAGGTGTCATGACCGCGATCCATTCCGGTTCGATGGCTGCCGAGAGTTTATATAAAATGCTCGAGAAACCAGCCGCATTGGTCGATCCAGTTTCGCCCGTAAATGTGCCTTCACCGCACGGTGCTATCTCGATTCGCGACGTTTCGTTTGCTTACACCAAGGGTAATCCGGTACTCAAGCAGATCAACTTGGAAATTCCCTACGGCCAAACCATCGCCATCATTGGAGCCAACGGTAGCGGCAAGTCAACTTTGATCCAGCTGCTCTGTCGCTTCTACGATCCGGTTGGCGGTACGATATCCATGGACGGAGTGGACTTCAAACAAATGTCCATTGCGTCGCTGCGCAAGCGCATCGCGCTGGTAAGTCAGCAAACGGAATTGTTCAATCGAACCGTACTTGAGAATATTCAATACGGCAGTCCAAACAGTACCCGTGAAGAAGCGATCGAAGCCGCCAAGCTGGCTTTCGCGCACGATTTCATCATGAATTCGCTGGAAAGCGGCTATGAAACGAAAGTCGGTCAGTCAGGTCAGAAGCTTAGCGGCGGACAACGCCAAAGAATCGCCATGGCCCGCGCGATCCTGCGCAAGCCTGAGATCCTGATCTTAGATGAGTCGACCAGTCAAATTGATATGGTCAGCGAATTGCAGATTCGTCAATCCCTATCTGATCTTAAACGCAAGTGTACGATCATCATCATCGCACATCGCGAAGCGCTCATGGCGCTAGCAGATGAAACGTACGAAGTCGTCGATGGCAAGTTGCAGCGAGTTGAAAATCGCTTGAAGGCAATCGCATAAATAGAACTCGGCATGCGGCCTCACTTTAGGATACGTAGGTCCGTCTCTCCGAGACGGACACCGCGATTTTATCGGGGTTGATTTTAACGGAATAATTGCGAGTCACTGAGAGTCTGCTGACTTAATCGCAATACTCCGCGCAGTTCGGGAGGACGAGGCTCCTGCCGAGCTTTTTTTCGGCAGCGAGATTGGCTCCCAGTGCTGGTGAACGTCCAATCGCGGCCCCACAAAGCTCCGCAGGAGCGTCGCTCTCCCCACAAAGCTCCGCAGGAGCGTCGCTCTCCCGATAATGATTTCGCCTACTGAAATCACGCACACATTCAGAGCTTGCCAAGATTGGGGGCGTACGTACGAATTAGGGTAGTGCTTTCGATAAGGGGCAGGGTTCGTAACTGCGTTGGGGAATGAAATGCGAGAGTTCTTAGGGCAATTTGCTCGTGGTGGTGTCTACTCGGCTTGGGTTGCAGGTATTGCTGCAAGCCTTACGTTGGCGGGTTCGCTGGCGGCTCAGGAGGCTACTGTCCAGTTGCAGGCACAGTCCGCAGCGAAATCACCGACCGAATTCTTGCGGATGACTCGAATGGAATCTGGTCAACCGAAAACGCTGGACACTGCGGTGACTGCGTATCGTTCGCCCTCGGCCGATGGCGTTACGGTGGATTTGATTGGTGCGGTGCATATCGGAGAGCGACAGTATTACGAGGAACTGAATCGGCAGTTCGACCAATACGATGTTTTGCTTTATGAATTGGTCGCGCCTGAGAACACGGTGATCCCGCGGGGTGGCAAGCGTGAAGGCTCGAATCCGGTCGCGATGTTGCAAGACTCCGCCAAGAATATGCTTGGCTTGCGATCGCAGCTTGAGTTGGTGGACTACACGAAATCGCACTTTGTACGTGCGGACATGACGCCTACGCAAATCGCAGACAAGATGGCTGAGCGCGGCGAAACAGCCTTTACAGTCGCTCTTAGCACGCTGGCGGATATCATGCGTCAACAAAACTTGGCGACTCGCGAAGCGGCCCAACAAGCCGACGCGAAAGACGTTGACGAACTCAGCCTATTCGATTTGCTTGGCAACCCGTTGAAGCTGAAGCAAGTCATGGCAGAGCAGTTTATCAGAACGGGCTCGCTCGATCAGAGCCTGGGTGGTTCGTTGAACCAGATGTTAGTGATCGACCGCAATGCCGAAGCGCTTCGCGGACTTCAAAAGCAGATCGCCGCTGGCAAGAAGAAGATCGGCATTTTTTACGGCGCTGCGCACATGCCCGATTTCGAAAAGCACCTAACGGCAGACTTTGGATTGCAGAAAGCGGATCAAGCGTGGATCGTCGCTTGGGACCTGCAGCGCGGCCCCAAAAAATCAGCAACCGAACCCGCTTCGATGTTATTGAATTTGTTCAAGTTGCTGGACGAGTAAAGTGGCGTGAGCTTCCAGCTTGCGTAGGGTGGGTCGAGGTACGAGACCCACCGATTAGCTGGCAAGCAGGATGCTTACCCCACGCAACTTTAGATCTGGTAATTCGCTTCTGGCAGCATGTCATCGGGCAATCCATTGCGAACTCGCAATTTTGGTTTTTCGAGCACGAC
>JAYVHC010000301.1:0-3633 GCA_043771575.1 Planctomycetia bacterium | reverse complement strand
GAACTTTGACCTTGGTTCGCTGTGTGCTTCTCCTGCTTCTGGCTGCGCTGTTGATTCGCATGCGACCGTTCTTTGAGACTGGCCGCAAGCGAAAACGTTTGCCTCAAACAGCCGCGACTGCGATCGCGATGCTGTTATTCATTCCTGCGGGGACCAGCTACGGTCAATTTCCTGACAAGGAGATGCTCGACACACTTCGTCAGCGGCTAATGCAAACTTCGGATTCATTTCCAGATGCGGCAAACATCGCAAGCTTAGAGGTTCTTATTCAAGATGTTAAGCTGCAGATGAACCTCGAGGTCCACGCGGCTTCCGAAGTCGCAATACCACTACCCGGAAAACTTCCCATGTGGTCTCCGATCTCGGTTCGTTTGGCCGATGCAGCCTCGGTTGACGTACCAGTAGATTCGGTTGCAACGTCACAGACTGAAACTACTCAGGCTGAAAATCTGGCAAACCAAGCGGTGGTATGCCGTCATGGTGATGGCTACTTATGGGTGGTCATTTCTTGCAGATTTTGATGGTGATGTTGACGTTTGTAGTGCTGGGAATCTTCCTAGTAGTGGTGGGGAAGGGGCTGTTGGGGAACCCCGAGATGTTTATTGTCGGCAACGGCTCGACAAGTCACTACTTAAACTGGTTCGAACCCAACGCACAACTTGAACTTCCACGCCCTGAGATTGTTTCGATCTCCATTTGGTACTACCGACTAGCCATGCTCCTATGGGCGCTGTGGCTCGCATCCGCCTTACTCCGATGGCTGCAGACTGCTTGGTTGTCCTTTAGCTATGGAGGCCGCTGGCTTCGAAAGTCCCCAAGGCTCAAGGTTTGAAGCAACCAGCGGCATTGGATACTCACCAGCATGCCCCTTTCCGAATAGCCAAATATCTTTAGCGCAGATTCTGGGAGTGACGTAACCCGGAAGGAATCACGCGTCGCAGCGACCGCGCGCTGAGCTGTAAAATCAAGCAATTTCCTACAATCGCGTCGTATAAATTTGAGTAAAGTTACTCTGGGAATTTGTGCCTCCCCTTCTCCTCGGTACTCCGAGGAGTAGGGGCAGGGGGATGAGGAGTTGCAGTACTGATTCGACTGGGCGGTAATGCAATGAAACCGATGGACCAGACCGCGATCGCTTAATTCACTCGCAAGGCATACGCGAGTTGCTCGCCGAATGGCGTGCCATGCAGAGGCTCGCGTAGAACATTGTGATTCGCATGCTCTCGATCTTCACTGAAGTGGCTGCCGTGGGCTACAACGAGTTAATGTTTCTGCTTCGCTTCGCCTGGCTCACGCCCAAGTTCTTACCACGACCGATTCGCGATTTGTTAATCGGAAGAGCACGGCTCACATCGATCACATGCGGAGTGCTTGATCCCTTTGTGATCGAAGAGTTACACAATCGCAACCACACCAGAGGTCTGCTTCACGTGGTACAACTCACCCTGAGCCGTGAAGGTCCGCGCAGTCGCCGTTCCATCGGGATAGGTCTCCCTTGTATTTTGTCGCTGGGCTGCTTTGGCAACTCAAAATTGACATCAATCGCTATCGTGTTGATCCAAATGACCCGATCGATTGATGGCCATCACCAATCGCAAACCCACCATCATGCTCAGCGCGTAACCGAGCAACCCGAATAGACTCAATCGCTCGATGCCCCACCAAACAGGTTGCATGAACAACAGCGGTGGTACTTCATACGCCAGTAGGATCGACGACCCCAAAAAGACGGAACTGATCAAAATCCCAAGCACCAATCGATTTACTGAAGGACTTAGCCCTTTGTGAGCCAAGTGGACATCCAAGCGTCCTTCTTGAATCAGCTGCATCACCGAACTTACTTGGCCGGGTAGTGTTTCGAGCAAGGCTTCCAGCTCGAAATAGACTCGTCGGATACGCTTGGCTTGCCGTTTAGGTGACAGTCTGCGCATCCACATCCGCCGGAAGAACGGCTGCATCACCTCGATCAAGCTAAACTTCGGTGCAAGTTGATGTAATGTTCCTTCAAGCGTTATTAACATCTTGATCAGCAACGACGTCTGCGGCGGCAACGAGATCTGGTGCCGGTGCATAATATCCGTAACGTCGTTTAAGGCACCTGAGAGATCGAAATTTTGAAGCGACTGCGAGCCATAATTGGCAACCAGATCGGCCACGTCAATCGACAACAGACTATCGTCCAATCGCGGCGGCGTACGTCCCACACGCTTGATCAGAGTCGCTAACATGGACACGTCTTGCGATATTACCGACAGCAACATTTCTTCAATCGATTCGCGCAGGCGATCGTCGATGCGTCCCACCATCCCGAAATCCAGCAAACCCAGTTCGCTGCCGTTGATAACTAAAACGTTACCAGGATGCGGATCCGCGTGGTACGCGCCCAGTGTAAAGATCATCTCGACGTAAACGTCAGCAGCCAACCTGGCGATTGATTGACGCTGTTCATCGCTGGCTGCTTCGCAGGTCAATTTATTAACCGCCACACCCTCGATGTACTCCATCGTCAGAATGCGCGATGAGCTGAGCTCTGGAAATGTGCGAGGTATGCGAACCCCTTTAAACTTAACCAGGGATCTCGCAAAATTCTGCAAATTCTGCAATTCGCGGCTGAAATTCAGTTCGCGTTTCAGCGATCTCGACAATTGCTCGACCAATACTTGAGGCTTCCAAGCGGCCAGATCGGGTAAGCGATCCGCCAGCACGGCCAGCCCTGCCATCACTTCCATATCTTCATGAACCTTGGCTTCGATGCCTGCGTGTTGCACCTTGACGACCACCGCCGTACCATCGTGGAGCGTCGCGCGATGCACCTGCCCGATCGATGCGGAAGCGATGGCCACATCATCGAATTCTGCATAGATTTCATTTATCGGCCGCCCTAGGCTCTTTTCAACCAGCTCGCGGACAAGCTTAGGTGAATCGGCTGGGACTTCAGATTGCAGCTGCGTCAGTTCTTCCGCCAGCTCCAATCCGATGAGATCCGGTCGCAGACTCAGCACTTGCCCAAGTTTTATGAAGGTCGGCCCAAGGTCTGTCAGCGCCATGCGTATCCGCGTTGAACGCGAATAACTTGCCAGCGGAACGCCCTGCTCATCCTTGATCCAATCGCGAATGAAATCGACCCGCAGCTGACTCAACCAATCGGCCAACCCATAGCGCCGCAGGATGACAATAATTTCTCGCCACCTGCGAAGGTTTCGGTAAAGTTGCGGAATGGAGCTGATCTTCATTACGGGTCAATTCAAGTTAATCGATTCAAGTTAACTAGACGGTTTCTGGCTCAGCATATACTCCGCGAAGCGATTCTTCCGCTTCACACCATTGTTGCCATCCGCTTTTGTACAGTTCTAAAAATGCACTGCAATCCTGCTCAGTAAATACAGATCGATTCCACGAGGCTGATATGCAAATCCTACCCCAGTTGATACAGATCGCCAGCGAAATATTGGTGTTTCGGCGAGTCGGCGGAGCGCCAGCAATTGAAAACAGCGATGCGCTGCCCACACTCCGCAGCTCGTTCACCTCCGGAAATAGCTTGTTCATTCCACGCGACACGTCACCTGTATAAGTGATTACTGCCGTCGCCATCGAATCACTACGAGAAAGGGCCCACTTCATCCATCGCGGCCA
>JAYVHC010000300.1:0-14188 GCA_043771575.1 Planctomycetia bacterium | reverse complement strand
CCACTAGGACCTGAACCTAGCGCGTCTGCCATTCCGCCACATCCGCATGTGCGAGTGCCAATTGTTAAAGTTACGAGCAAAGTGTCAATAGGTCATGTTGGTGGTTTGTCACCATGGGTTGGCAGGGTGGTCCAATATTCGGGCAACAGCGAGACACTTCGAGCAACTTTCTATATATCCCGCACCAATTGGCGTGTATTTTGCAGTGCTGACGGATACCGATCTGAGCAACAAGAGTCGTATCGTGATGTTACGTTTCGTTCTCGGAGGAACATTTGCGAATTTTGATTGCGTGAGATTTTTTTAACGCGATGGAGGGAATAAGAAATGGTGAAGAAATTGCAATTGCTGGGCGGACTGGCTGCCGTTTTGGCAGCGGGAGTGGGTGCGAGTTTCTTGCTTCAAGGCGAACATAGTGGGCCGAGCCGGGTCTACGCGCAGCAGGCCGCAGTTGCCCAGGGTGCTGATGAGGAGTTACTGGTCGGAGCGGAGAGGCTGTCCCAAGCTTTTCGTGCTGCGGCTAAGGCACTACGCCCCTCGGTGGTAACGATTACGGCAAAAGTTGATCAACAAGTGCGACCGAAGATGTTGCAGCGTCGAGGTCAAATACCGAATTTGCCTGAGGAGTTCCGTGGCTTGTTGCCAGAAGAGCTGCTTCGGCAGTTCGATGCGCAAGGAATTGATCGCGCTGATCCATCTGACACCGAAGAACGGGAGCAATCGCCTGAAATCAAGCCTGGAAAGTCGCAGTCGGTAAAAATTGGTGTCGGCTCGGGAGTGATTGTTTCCAAGGACGGCTACATCATCACCAATAATCACGTAGTCGCCAAGGCGGACGCGTTACAGGTTCAGCTGAGCGATAATCGCACTTTCACCGCCAAAGTCATTGGTACAGATCCCAAGAGTGATGTCGCATTATTGAAGATCGACGTTCAGGGACTTGTTCCAGCGTCTCTCGGCGATTCGTCAGCCATGGAAGTCGGTGACTGGGTTCTCGCCATCGGTAGTCCTTTTGAACTTGACCAAACTGTTACTGCCGGCATCGTCAGCGCGGTGAATCGGTCAACCCAAAACGACATATTGCCTTACGAGGATTTTCTTCAAACGGATGCTGCGATTAACCCTGGAAATAGTGGTGGGCCGCTCGTGAATCTTCGCGGAGAGGTTGTGGGCATTAACACTGCCATTAACTCGAGCACAGGAACGAGTGCTGGCGTGGGATTCGCGATTCCCAGTAACACCGTTGCGCACGTCATGCAAGACTTGCGTGAAAGTGGACACGTCCGTCGTGGATTTATCGGAGCGCAACTGGCCGATGTTACGTACGAGACCCTGCGGGAGCAAAAGCTGCCGGAAGATGTGATCGACGGCGTGGTAATCGATGGAGTTCAAGAAAACGGCCCGGCTGCCAAAGCAAAACTGCAGAAGGGTGATATCGTTACAAAAGCAAATCGTCGTGTGATCACTTCCGTACAAGCAATGCGAAACACGGTGGCCATGGTTCGCCCTGGCAAGGCGGTTGATTTGGATATCTACCGCGAGGGCCGACCCATGAAGATCAGCATCACTGTGGAGGAGATGACTGACCAGAAATTGGCTGCGATGTCACCGAGGACCGAGATCGAGTCGCTGAAAATGGCGGTTGAGCCCCTGAATGCGGCCTTGGCGAAAGACCTTGGCGTGCAGGATATCGACGCGGGAGTGGTGGTGGTCGCGATGGATCGTCGTGGAAAGGCTACCCAGCTGGGTTTGCGTCCCGAGGATATCATCACGGAAGTGAATGGGAAACCCATTACCAATGGCGCCGAAATGCTGGCGGCGATCGAAGCTAAACCCGATCGATTGCAGATGACGGTTAGACGCGGCGACAGCGAAATGGTGTTGAGGCTCGACCAACGTTAGTTTTGAATCACCCGGTTTGAGCGTGTGCCCCTACATCGAATTGTTTGAGGTGGGTCGCTTCTGCCGGATGCGACTTGTTTTTAAGTTAGTTGGACAGCGCCACTTTGCGCTAAATATGTGGAATACAAGCCCGAACCGCTGGCGAGAGAGAATCCGCGTAACTCATTCACTCGCTTGCGCTTCGGGCTTGTACTGGGAAACCATGTGGCGCTGTCCCACGTGGCTTTGCGTTTGCTAGCAGTTAAGTCGACCTGGACTCGGCCTGTAGGGTCTTGTAAATACGGCTGACGCACAGCGGTGCTCGATCGACTAACCGCACTTTGGCAACTGCCAGCAATGGAGAAACAAGCGATGAACGGAATGAACTTTTTTACATGGATTCGAGATGGAGTTCGCCAATCTGTATTGCTTGGCGTCAGCGATGCGATCGAAACTCTGGGAACTCCGGCTGCCGCCGATGAGCTTCATCCGAGCGTGGCAGGCATGCTCCGTGTGGATAAGCAGGTTGAAGCTTCGCCTCGGCTGGCACACGCTGCGGTAACCAGCGGCGCTGGTAATCACTCGAATCGAAAGCGGCTTGGACGCTCGCTGAAGGATATCGAAACGGACACCAAGAAATAACTATTATTTTTCGGCAGCCGATACTTCGAAACGGAGCGGTTGTAGACCATTACTGTTGCAAACCGCAATTGGCTGGTATCGTAGCGTGCTCACCATCGCATGCTTGCTAAGCCTGTCCAAAAAGGGTGTCTGGTCCGAAAAGGGGTCTGACCCTTTGGAGGCAACACGTTTTCAAGACGTTTTTGTCGTTGCCGGAGAGGGTCAGACCCCTTTTCGAACAGGCTCTAACCGCGGAATTGGGAAATGCAGTTTCACGCCACGACCATCCTTTCAGTCCGTCACCGAAATTTCGTGGCTTTGGGTGGTGACGGCCAGGTCACGCTCGACAAAACGATTGTCAAGAGCGATGCTTGTAAAGTTCGCCGGGTGGGTGGTGGGAATGTCATCATCGGATTTGCTGGCGGGGCGGCGGATGCGTTTGCTTTAATGGAGCGGTTTGAGGCTCGGCTGAAGGACTACCCTGCAAATCTGCCGCGCGCGGCAACTGAGTTGGCCAAAGACTGGCGTAGTGACCGAGCGCTCAGGCGTCTTGAGGCGCTGTTGATCGCGGTTGACAATCGTCATAGCCTGCTCGTGAGTGGCACGGGCGATGTCATTCAAGCTTCGGACGGAATTCTCGGAATCGGATCTGGGGGCAATTATGCAGTTGCAGCCGCTCGCGCGCTCGTTCGGCACAGCACACTTGAAGCTCGCGATATTGTTCATTACGGACTAAACATTGCAGGTGAGCTCGATATTTACTCAGGCGGAACAGTTATCGTCGAGCAATTGGAAAGCCAAGGATGAAGCAGCCTTCGAATGCAAGCGAGACGTTGGATATAGCCAAGCTCTCACCCCGGCAGATTGTGGCTGAACTGGACCGATATATTGTCGGCCAGGCGGATGCGAAACGCGCTATCGCCATCGCCGTGCGCAATCGCTGGCGTCGAAGTCAATTGCCCGAAGAGCTTCAAGCCGAAGTCAGCCCGAAGAATATTCTGATGGCTGGTCCGACAGGTGTCGGGAAGACCGAGATTGCCAGGCGCTTGGCGAAGTTGACCGGTGCCCCGTTTGTTAAAGTGGAAGCGACTAAGTACACCGAAGTTGGCTACTATGGGCGCGATGTCGAAAGCATGGTGCGCGATCTGATCGAGAACGCCATCAGCATGATTCGCGCTCGGGAAAAAGAACGAGTACGTCACGAAGCGGCCAATCGCGCTGAAGATCGTTTGCTGGATTTGCTGTTGCCAAGTGCGCGACCTGATGTTGATGAGCCGCAAGAAAGCGACGATGATTCCGCTGCTCGTCGTTCTCGAACTCGGGAAAAAATGCGTGACATGCTGCGGGATGGGATGATGGAAGATAAACCTGTTGAGTTTTCGATTGAACAAAAAAGCGCACCCATCATGGTCGGCGGTGTTGGACTTGAAAATATGGACTTGGACCTGCAGGGTATGTTTGAAAAGTTCATTCCCAAGAATAACAAACGTCGCTCGATGACGGTGGTTCAAGCTCGCAAAGTACTGACCGAGCAAGAGGCGGACAAGCTGATTGATGATGACAAAATCAGTGCTCGCGCAATCGAAGCCAGTGAAAATTTGGGGATTATTTTCATTGACGAAATCGACAAAGTTATCGCCAGCGAAGGGAAATCAGCGGACGTGTCCCGGCAGGGTGTGCAGCGCGACATGTTGCCAATCGTTGAGGGGACAACGGTTCAGACCAAGCATGGTTACGTAAAAACGGATCACATCTTGTTCATCGCCGCCGGGGCGTTCCATCACGGCAAACCGAGTGAACTGATGCCGGAGTTGCAAGGGCGATTTCCGATTCGCGTGGAACTGAATGCACTGACCAAAGATGACTTTGTGCGGATCCTAACAGAACCGGAAAACTCGTTGACGAAGCAATATCAGGCCCTGCTGGGGACCGAGCAAGTTGAGCTGGAGTTTACAGTCGACGCCATCGATCGAATTGCCGAGTACGCATTCAAGATCAATCAAACGACGCAGAACATCGGCGCGCGCCGGTTGTATACGATTCTTGAGAAGTTGTTGGAACAGTTGAACTTTGATGCGACCGATGCCGGTGCCTGCCATGTGACCATCGACGCAGCCTATGTCGATGATCGCTTAGCTGAGATTTGCCAGGACGAGGATCTAAGCAAGTTCATACTGTGAGTAGATTGGCATTAATTTCCCGCAGCAAGCTCCGCAATTTGCAAGTGCCAAGTTGGGTGTGGCGAATGGCTGGCTTTGGGCTGGTTAAATCGCTGAACGCTTGGATGTCAACGCTCAGTTACCGGATGATACGCTATGAACGCGAAGCAGACCCGGCGGACGAATTGTTTAGCGGCCCAGTTATTTTTGTCTTTTGGCATGAGTACATTCCGTTTCCGATTTACTTGCGACCCCATTGCCGGTTGGCGATGTTGCTGAGCCAACACCAAGACGCGGAAATTTTGTCCCATATGGCAGGTTTCGCAGGGCTTGAAGCGGTGCGGGGTTCAACGAATCGCGGCGGCACCGCGGCCTTGCGAGAATTGCTGGACCGCGGTAAAGGCATGAACTTGGCGATCACTCCCGATGGTCCGCGTGGTCCGCGACGCCAGCTGGCGCAAGGGGCCGTGTATTTGTCCAGCCGTTTGCAAGTGCCGTTAGTAGCGTTGGGAGTCGGCTATGATCGGCCCTGGCGCAATCGACGAGCCTGGGATCAGTTTGCGATCCCCCGTCCCTTTAGTCGCTGTCGCGCAGTGCTCGGCCCCAGAACCCAGATTCCGGCGAATTTAGAACGCGACCAAATCGAAGTGCATCGCAAATGGGTCGAACAACATTTGAACGATTTGACTCACATGGCCGAAAATTGGGCGGAATCAAAAATCGATTTCCCGAAGTCAGAAATCCTTTATCGATCACCGCCGCGCCGCACTGGTGACGGATGACGTCCACTAATTACACCATCACTGCCGAGCATTAAGGATTAGGCCGAGGCAGTAAATTCGCGACCTGAGCCGCGTTTCTCACGAATTGGCACCAGATTTCCTTATAACTGAACAACGTTTGCAAAGCCTTAGCCAATTTGGCAGCGTGGGCCTCTTCGGCCACATTAAAGTACACGACGATTGAGGAAGACGATGGCATTCCGAATTGATAAGCTAACCGTCAAGGCACAGGAAGCAGTCGCAGATGCGCAGAATCGCGCGCTTGCGCTGGGCAATCCGGACATGGACACACTGCACTTGTTGGAAGCATTGCTCAAACAAGCCGATGGTGTAGTCGTTCCATTATTGAAGAAATTGGGAGTTTCAGTAGAGCAACTGCTAAAGCTGGCGGCAAACGAAATTCAGAGGCTGCCCAAGGTGAGTGGAGGCCGCGAGCCTCAAGTGAATCAGAGCCTGCGCACCGCCTTGGACGCGGCAGCAAAAATCGCTGACGACATGAAGGACGAGTTTGTAAGCACCGAGCATCTGTTTCTGGGCTTACTCAAATCGGACGGTAAAGCGCAGAGCTTGTTGAAGCTCAACGGCATTCAGGAATCGGACGTGCTTAAAGCGCTGCAAGCGTTTCGCGGTTCGGCTCGCGTGACCGATCAGAATCCCGAAGGCAAGTTCAACGCGCTCGAAAAGTATGGAATCGACCTGATAAAGCAGGCCACGCAAAACAAACTCGATCCAGTGATCGGTCGAGACAATGAAATCCGCCGCGTGATTCAAGTTCTCTCGCGGCGCACCAAAAACAATCCAGTGCTGATCGGTGAACCGGGTGTTGGCAAGACAGCGATCGTTGAAGGCCTTGCCCTGCGAATTGTCGAGGGCGACGTGCCGCAAAGTTTGAAGAACAAACGCGTTGTGGCTCTCGATATGGGAGCGCTCGTGGCTGGAGCCAAGTTCCGTGGCGATTTCGAAGAACGTCTAAAAGCTGTACTCCGCGAAGTGAAAGACGCCGACGGCAGCGTGATTTTGTTCATTGACGAACTGCATACTGTGGTTGGTGCTGGCGCAGCTGAAGGTAGCAGCGACGCAGCCAATCTCTTGAAGCCCGAATTGGCTCGTGGTCAATTGCGATGTATCGGCGCAACGACGCTGGATGAATACCGCAAGCATATTGAGAAGGATGCCGCACTGGAGCGTCGGTTCCAGCCGGTATACGTCGGTGAGCCAACGGTTGAGAATACGATTGCGATTCTACGTGGCTTGAAGAGCCGCTACGAATCGCATCACGGCGTCAAGATTCGCGACGCTGCACTTGTGGCTGCCGCGAATTTGTCGAATCGCTACATTACGGATCGCTTTTTGCCTGACAAAGCCATCGACTTGGTCGACGAAGCCGCTAGTCGCTTGGCCATGGAACGCGAGAGCGTGCCGGCTGAAATTGACGAAGCTCAACGACGACTGAGACAGCTCGAATTGGCTCAGCGTCAACTCGTAGAAGAAAATGATTCCTCGACAGATGATCAATTGCACGACATCGAAAGTGAAATTAAAGACGTACAGCGTGAGCTGGCTAGTCTCCGTGAGCAATGGGAGTCAGAAAAACTTGGCATGAGCGATGTGGCATCGGTGCGCAAGCAATTGGATAAAGCTGAGCAGGACTTCAAAGTACTCGATGCGCAGATTCGCGAAAAACAATCAGCCGGCCAGGCCGTAACGGAATCAGATTATCAGCGGTTGTTTGAGCTCGACAAGCAACGCCAACTTTTATCGACCAAAATGGAGCAGGAGGAGCCTCAGAAGCCTGCACCAACTGACAAAGCCAAGCTGCTGCGTACCGAAGTTACTGCCGATGAAATCGCCAGCGTCGTAAGTCACTGGACCGGTGTGCCTGTCAGCCGCATGCTTGAAACTGAGCGCGCTAAATTGCTGGTAATGGAAGAACGCTTGCATGGTCGCGTGATTGGCCAGGTGGATGCTGTGGCAGCAGTTTCGAACGCCGTCCGCCGCAGCCGTAGCGGCCTGCAAGATCCCAATCGACCAATCGGTTCATTCTTATTCCTTGGGCCGACGGGCGTTGGCAAAACCGAACTTTGTAAAGCCCTGGCTGAAGTGATGTTTGACGACGAGCAAGCTATGGTGCGGCTCGATATGAGCGAATTCATGGAACGGCATTCGGTTAGTCGGCTGACCGGTGCCCCGCCTGGATATGTCGGCTACGAGGAAGGTGGCAAGTTGACCGAAGCGGTTCGTCGTCGGCCTTATAGCGTGTTGCTCTGCGATGAGATCGAAAAGGCGCACCCCGATGTATTTAATATCTTGCTGCAAGTACTCGACGATGGCCGATTAACCGATGGCCACGGGCGTACTGTAAATTTCACCAACACGGTCATCGTGATGACCAGTAACATCGGCGCGCAGATCATCCAGAAACTCTCCGATGAAGGAGCTAGTGAGGAAGAGTTACAGGACGCGATGAATGCAGCATTGAAAACAAAATTCCTACCGGAGTTTTTGAACCGCATTGATGACACCATCGTCTTCCATCCGCTGCAGCGCGTGCAGATTCGCAGCATCGTGAAACTGCAATTGAATCGTTTGGAAAAGCAATTGGAGCAAAGCCAAATCCAAATGCGAGTAAGCCAAGCCGCCATTGATCACATCGCTGAAGAGGGCTACGACCCTGCCTTCGGAGCTAGGCCGCTGAAAAGAGTGATACAACGTGAGATTCAAAATCCGCTAGCGACCGAATTGCTCAAGGGTAACATTGCGGAAGGCGGATCGGTGTCGATCGATTATCGAGATGACCAGTTCGTGTTTGAACCGATCGAGACCGAGGTCGCAGTGGAAAATTGATTGTTCGCGATCGATATCGCGGGCCTATGGCCCTTCGAAATTTAACCGGGAACCAATTCCTGGGGCGTTGCCGGCGTTGCCCCAGGCTACAATATCCCGTGCTGATTGGCCCTCTGAAATCGTGCATGCTCCCGCGCCAACTGGTCCCAATTGGCCCCTTTGAAATCGTGACTGATCCCGGGGCGATTGGACATTTGAAATCGTGACTGAAAGAGCTATTTCATGGACAATGGATCGATCGCGGATATTTTCGATGAGATGGCGGAACTGCTTGAACTGCGGGGCGAAAACCAATTTCGGGTGCGCGCATACCGCAATGGTTCGAAGACGATTCGTGAACTTGCTGAGCAAGTGTCAGATATTTTGGCTGACACAAGTCGCGATCTGCGCAAGTTTCCTGGTATTGGCGATACGCTGGCAGACAAATGCAAGGTCATGGTGGAGACCGGCAAGTTGCCGCAACTTGAAGAATTGCGGGCCAGCACGCCGGCCGTGCTGGTCAAGATGACTCGTATACCCGGCGTCGGCGCGAAAAAGGCCATGCTGATGCAAAAAGAACTCGGTATTCAGTCGCTGGAAGAACTGCGTCAAGCTTGTTTGGACCAGAAAGTCCGCGCGCTCAAGGGCTTTGGTGCGAAGACCGAAGAAGCTATTTTGGCGGGGCTCGATATTGCTGAGTCGGCCGCGCTGCGTTTGCGGATCGACCAAGCGGAACATTTGGTCCAGCGGTTGAAGAGTCACCTTAGCGGGTGCGATGCGATTCAAAAAATTGAATTCGCGGGAAGTTATCGCCGCGGCAAAGAGACGATCGGGGACATCGACATTCTGATTGTCAGCGATGATCATGAGGCTGTGATGGATCGCTTTCAGGAATTCCCGGCACTCAGCAGCGTGATTGTGCGCGGCGATACGAAAATGTCGATCCGTGTCGACAATCAGTTTCAAGTTGACTTGCGAGTAGTGCCGCAAGCGAGTTTCGGAGCAGCGCTGCAATACTTCACTGGTTCAAAAGAGCACAATGTTGCGTTGCGCAGTCGAGCGCGAAAGCTGGGCATGACGGTCAACGAATACGGGGTCGCCAAAATCGATTCGCCGGATCAGTTGCTGTGCGGAAGTACCGAAGAGGAACTATACGGGATCTTGGGCCTCAAGTGGATTGCGCCCGAGCTGCGCGAAGGTCGACATGAGCTCGCCTGGGCGGAAAAGGGGGAATTTCCGGAGCTGGTCCAACTCAGTGACATAGTGGCCGATCTCCACATGCACACCACTGAGTCTGACGGATCGAATTCAATGGAAGATATGGCCTCTGCGGCGCGGGCTCGCGGACTGCAATACATTGCGATCACCGATCATTCCAAGCGTGTGAGTATGGCGCGAGGTTTAGACGCGACTCGATTGTTGGCACAGTGGGAAGTGGTCGACCGGGTGAATGCGGCTCTGCCAGGCGGATTTCGAATCTTGAAGGGTATTGAGTGCGACATCTTGGAGGCCGGCCCGCTTGATTTACCGGATGAGGTACTCGCCCAGGCGGACTGGGTGCTCGCGAGTGTTCACTATGGACAAAAGCAATCGAAGGCGCAGATCACGGATCGAATCTTGGGTGCACTGGCCAATCCTCACGTGGACGCGATAGCTCACCCGACTGGCAGATTGCTCGGAAGTCGACCGCCATATGAAGTTGACATGCAGGCGGTTTTTCAAGCCGCGGTGTCGTATCGCAAGATCCTGGAACTGAACGCCAGCCCCCATCGACTTGACCTTTCCGAGGCCAATCTGATGGCAGCCTCGGGCTACGGAATTCCCATCGTCATTGATACCGATGCCCATTCGATCGAAGGGCTCGAGGTGATGCGATTTGGAATTACGCAGGCGCGCCGCGCGAGTTTAACCAAACAGCAGGTAGTGAATACTTGGCCGCTCGATAAACTGCTGGAGTGGATCCGTCGCTAGTCGGTGGGCTGCGAGGCTTTGTTTGAAAAGGGGTCTGACCCTTTGGGAAATCGGCGGTATCATTGGAGGATTGGCCGGTTCAAAGAGGGGCAGACCCCTTTTCAAACAAAGCCTAGTCAGTTTCCAGGGCATGCATTAACTTCGTTACATCGGGCAAGTCTCCGAGCTCGGTTCGACTCTATTTCGCCAAAGGCTGCAAAGGGCTTTATGAAATTCAAATTCCCGGTGGTTATTATCGACGAGGATTTTCTATCGGGTAACGCTTCTGGATTGGGCGTGCGAGCACTGGCAGAGGCGATGGAGCGGGAGGGAGCCGAGGTAGCGGGCGTAACCAATTACGGCGATCTGTCTCAATTTGCCCAGCAACAAAGCCGTGCTTCTGCATTTATTCTGTCGATCGACGACGATGAATTTCACGAAGGCGCGATGGCTCCTGCGCTGAACAATCTGCGGACATTCATTACCGAAATACGCAACAAGAATTCCGACATTCCGATTTTCTTGTACGGCGAAACGCGAACCTCACGGCACATCCCGAACGAAATCCTGCGAGAATTGCACGGATTCATTCACATGTTTGAGGACACGCCGGAGTTTGTCGCTAGGCACATTTTACGCGAAGCCAAAGCCTACACGGATGGACTCGCACCGCCGTTTTTCCGAGCGCTGGTTCATTATGCGCAAGACGGTTCGTATTCATGGCACTGCCCAGGTCACTCGGGTGGCGTGGCTTTTTTGAAAAGCCCAGTGGGGCAGATGTTTCACCAATTCTTTGGCGAAAACATGCTGCGGGCCGACGTGTGTAACGCTGTTGAAGAACTTGGTCAGTTGCTCGACCATACCGGCCCCGTGGCAGCGTCGGAACGCAATGCTGCGAGAATTTTTGGTGCAGATCATTGTTTCTTTGTGACCAACGGAACCTCCACCTCGAACAAAATCGTTTGGCATTCGACAGTCGCAAATGGTGATATCGTCGTCGTGGATCGTAATTGCCACAAGTCGGTTCTGCACGCGATCATCATGACCGGTGCGGTACCGGTATTCTTGCGCCCGACGCGAAACAATTTGGGGATTATTGGCCCGATTCCACGGGACGAGTTTTTGCCAGAGAGTATTCGACGCAAGATTGCCGAGAATCCCTTTGCGGCTGAGGCTCAGGCGCTCCATCCGGATCGCATGCCACGCATCTTGACGATCACTCAAAGTACCTACGATGGGATCGTTTACAACGTCGAAATGCTCAAGGAACTACTGGACGGGCAGATCGGTACATTGCATTTCGATGAAGCTTGGTTGCCGCACGCTGCCTTTCATCACTTCTATAAAGATATGCATGCCATCGAAAAAGATAGCCCTAAGACCAGTCAAGCGATGATCTTTGCAACTCACTCAACCCACAAACTGCTAGCGGGGATTTCGCAGGCGTCGCAGATTTTGGTCCGCGAGCCGACAGACAGGAAACTTGACCGACATACTTTTAATGAAGCTTACCTGATGCACGCTTCGACTTCGCCACAGTATGCGATTATCGCATCGTGCGATGTCGCGGCTGCAATGATGGAGCCGCCCGGCGGCACGGCACTGGTGGAAGAATCGATCATGGAAGCGATCGACTTCCGCCGCGCAATGCGCAAAGTCGACGACGAATGGGGTAGCGACTGGTGGTTTAAGGTTTGGGGGCCAGATTCGCTGGCCGAGGAAGGTATTGGCGAACGCAGTGACTGGATGCTGCACGCCGATGAGAACTGGCACGGCTTCGGCAACTTGGCACCAGGCTTTAATATGCTGGACCCGATCAAGGCCACGGTCATTACGCCTGGGCTGGATGTTTCGGGGCAGTTTGCTGAATCCGGAATTCCAGCGTCAATCGTGACCCGCTATCTCGTTGAACATGGTGTGATTGTCGAGAAAACGGGACTCTATTCGTTCTTCATCATGTTCACGATTGGTATTACTAAGGGCCGTTGGAACACTCTGCTCAGTTCTTTGCAGCAATTCAAAGACGACTATGACAAAAACCAGCCGATGTGGAAGATTTTGCCCGAGTTCGCTCAACAATTCCCTCGTTATGAAGCGATCGGTCTGCGCGACTTGTCGCAACAAATTCATGACACGTACAAGTCACATGATGTCGCCCGCGTTACGACGGAAATGTATCTGTCACCCATGCAACCGGCGATGAAGCCATCGGATGCGTTCGCCATGATGGCGCACGGCGAAATCGATCGCGTGGAGATCGATGACTTGGAGGGTCGGGCGACGGCCGTGTTGCTGACGCCCTATCCGCCTGGTATTCCGTTGCTGATTCCTGGCGAGCAATTCAATAAGACAATCATTGAGTACTTGCGATTTGCGCGCATGTTCAACGAGATGTTCCCAGGTTTTGATACCGATATCCACGGCTTGGTCGAGGAAGTCGTGAATGGCAAACGCAGTTACTATGTGGACTGCGTGCGGTCGAGATAAAAGAAAATCCGCGCCTTGGGGCGCGGACCTGGAGTAACTGATTTATAGTTTGCAATGCCGCTCTAGCGATTAACGGGCGCGTTGTTAATCGGTGGGAACGCGATTTGTGGTGGTGGCAAATTCTGTGGCGGTGGTAGCGACAGTGGCGCGTTGCCGACTGCCTGGGCCGTTTGAGTCGGCTGAGCGGGAGTGGCCGTTGCACCTTCAAGTGTAGCTTGGAGTGAACTCGCGTTTTCAAAATCGAGCGTAAGCGTGTCCTCGGTCCCCGCGATCTTGAAGATCAGTCCTGAAATTCGCCAGCCTTCCGCTTCTTGGCTGGCTTCGCAAACGATTTCAATGACTTCCGGTTGCTGGCCTGCAACACCGGGTTCGATCCACTGGCATTCGACTAAAGCCGACGTCTTTTCCGCGTAGGGATAGACAACTCGGCCGATTTCGTATTTGCCGTCAGGGTTTCCAGGGGGTTGGATTTGGAAGTTTGTCTTTTGAACTTGTTCGCGAGCGAGGTTGGTTAGGACGCCATTGGCGGCCGATTCATCACCACGACGCAGGCTATCTAGAAATACTGCAACAGCCTGAGCGGGTTCGGTGCCAACGCCGTTGACAACAATTGGCTGCATCGGAGCCGCAGCGGCGGTGGGAGATTGGGATCCGTTTTGAACCGTTTGGTCATTCGTGCCGCTATTGCAGCCGAACGTCATCGACAGCGCCAGTACTGCGGCAGGGAAAGCAAGTCGTTTCATTTTAAAGTTACGTCCCTGTAACAAGATTCGTGATAGGAAAACGTCTTTCGGACGCTGATATTTGATTTGGGAGAATCCTCTCCTAGATTCGCTTCGGCAACTCTAGGAGCTCGTTTAAGATGGGTCAATGCGAATTCGCTCAAGTCGTTGCGCAGTGCTAGCAATGGTTCTCGATTTGCGTGAATCGAAACCCGGAGTGCCCGTTCCGGAACCAGCCATTCGTGTCTGACCGCTTTGTTTGCTCCATTTGACTTTTGCAAATCGTCCTTTTTTAGCCCTCGCAAGAAGTAGGGCGAATTCGAGTCGTCAGCGAACTTAAGCCTTGCTACCCCAACCATAGGTGCGGCACGGGTGACAATTTAAGAATTTACTGCACCCGTACCCATCGCTCAGAAGGACTTACAAATAGTGTAGAACGGTTGTCAACAACCGTTCTGTCGAAGGGCGACGGACCGAAGTCAACTCGCATTTCTCCAACGGTTGAAAAGGTCCAGGTTTTGATTAATCAGCTGATTCGAATGCTCCCCACCGCGGTTTATTCTCGGAAATTTTAACTCACTTGAAGCGTTAGCCCAAAAGTTGAACCAATTTATCGACTACTTCTCTCCCACCACCATTAGATGGCTTGCCGATAGTACCGATCTCAAAGGAAGCCGAATTGAATCCGTACTCCCGTTTGGCAAGCTTCTGTTGGACTCCGAGCCAATGGTAAAATGGACTGTGCTCGACGCGCTGGACAAAC
>JAYVHC010000299.1:0-1834 GCA_043771575.1 Planctomycetia bacterium | reverse complement strand
CAACTTCTCGGCAGTCGCGCGCTCGCCATTTGCCTCTAATGCCGCGAGAGCCTGCGTAACAACCTTGGCCTCATCATCCGGCATGAGGTCAAAGCCGCCAGAGGCGAGCTTTTGATTACCAGCGCCGTACACCTCCCAGGCATACTTAGTTCCCCGTTTCAACAACTCCTCCGGGATGAATACCCCGCCATCGGTCACCCGAGTCGTGAACAACGATTTTTTTGTCCTCGCTTCCGACAGCGCAAACGCCGCCGCTGCCCCTGGCAGTGACCTGAAATCGAACTTTGCGGCAGTCACCAAGCTGTAGATCTGCCCTTTGGGCATGCCCGCTTTGCGCACCACGTCTTTGTCCATCCGATGTCCGCCCGGTTTAAAGGTGTACGATGAGGCAGGGGAAACCGCGAGCGACTTACTCGCTGCCGGCAGTGCGCAAGGCCCTTTTGAGCAGAACTTCTTTACAGGCACACCCCCGACCGTACCGCGTACCAGCACCGACCCATGCGTCACCTCCAAATCAGCACAATCGGCCAGCAGTTCCCAATTGCCGGGTTTGATTTTTACGAGTTTCCCGGCAGTTTTCACTTCCGCGGCCCCGGCAGCTTTGTTGTCAACATCGCATGGCCCAGCGCCCGCAGCGGCGGAGAGGTAGCACACGGCACCTACTAACCACTGAAAAACATACGCTCGACGCATCATCGTCTCCTAATCAGTCAAGAATGTGAAGTACAAGCCAGACAAAACCACGCCGCAATAAATCCATTTCCTGCAAAACTGAAAACAATAATCTAGCACAATAGCAACTTTCGGTCGCCAACCAATGCAGGCTAGGAACGTCTCGCACGACCACGACTTTGCGTTCGCGTCGGAATTCGGCTCATGGCCGCCAACGTGCTCGATTGCGCCTGCATAACTGTGAATAAACAAGCCAACCAATATTATCATTGGGTTCATCCAGAAGCCGTTTTTCAGCATTTTAGGCGTGAACCACGCCAAAACCCCACCCACTAAGATCAATACAGCGAACACCCCCAAAATAAAGACGAAACGACACTTCGACTGACGAGGATATCGCCTGGCGCTGGCCCACAGGAACTGGAACGCGATGGCCGAAATCAAACCGATCAGCATATCGATGGCGACGGACAAATACTTAAGTTCGTCTAAAGGATCGATCTGAGAGTATGCGCCGAACGCCTGCAGCTCCACGCCATACTGATCGCCGAGCGGGGTGCGAAATTTATCTTCTTCGCCATACAAAGAGCCGATGAAGATGGTGTCGATCACATTGAAATCGGAATTCGCGCTTAGCAATCGCTTCTGGCATCGATCTTTAATGTCGCCCCATTCCCATAACGGACACAAAAACACCGCGTTGCGCGCCTTGGCGAAGTTAATGAGATCTACTGAATCATGCGCTTTTGCGTCCAGCTTCACTGGCAGCAGTCCAGCGCAACGGCCCGCCTCGTTCACCACCGCGGCGAATGGCATGAATGGCATGAATGGCATTTTGATATCGCCGTTGCGTGCGCAGGGGTCAGCGAGGGGCTTGACGTGAAGATGTTTGACCACGGTAGCCAACCAATTGTGCTCCAGCAACGCGTGATCACCAAAGCGCACACCGGCTTGCGTCATATCAACCAACCACTTTCCCTTGCCTGTATCTAGTTCTTTTAAGTCTTGCAGCGGCGTGATCAGTACGAGTTGCACACGGGGTAGCTCTTGCTTGTCGCTGAACTCAGTCCTGAGAAATTCCTCGAAGCTCTTCTGTTGCTGTGCTTCCAGCTTCGCGATCTCGCAGACGGAGCTTTCCCCGTTGAACGCGCATGGTTGCGCT
>JAYVHC010000298.1:0-6452 GCA_043771575.1 Planctomycetia bacterium | reverse complement strand
TGAACCGAAACCGTTTCCACATCGCTCAGTTTGCCGCGCCCGCGATAGGCCGTGACTTTATTTTTCTTAAGCAGCATATCAATGCCGCTAGTCAATTGGTTGACGATTTGATCCTTGCGCTTCATCATCGCTGACAAATCCAATTCGACATTACTGATTTTGACTCCATGAGCTTGAATGCCGTGAAGCGCTTCATGATACAAGTGGCTTGACTCCAGCAGCGCTTTGCTCGGAATGCATCCCACACGCAGGCAAGTACCGCCGAATCGGTCATTTTCGTCGATGCAGGCCGTATTGAGGCCCAGTTGAGCCGCGCGAATGGCCGCTACATAGCCGCCCGGACCGCCACCGATAACCACAACATCATGTTGAACTTGATTCATGGGGTCGGACCACTTTCCAAACAGAGACTAAACTCAAATTCGAGGGATAGATTTGATTGCTGTAGGATAACTCTTTGGAGTCAAAAACCAAGCCGGTTGAAGCAACTTCAATTCCGATTGGGAATTTATTTTCCGAGCAAATGCCGTACGAAAAAGTCACGCATTTTTCGATCACCATAAGCTCCTCCCATGCCGTGGCCTGCATTGGGGACTACAAGCAAATCAAAGTCCTTGTCCGCTCGAATCAACGCATCAGCAAATCGCAAAGTTGATTCGGGCGGCACGTTATCATCCATCTCACCCACGATCAGCAGTAGATGACCGCAGAGTCGATAAGCGTTATCGATGTTCGAGCTCTGGCTGTAGTGGGGGCCGATCGGATAGCCCATCCATTGCTCATTCCAACTCGCCTTGTCCATACGGTTATCGTGGCAACCGCAACCCGCCACGGCAACTTTGTAAAACTCAGGATGGAACAGTACCGCCGCAGCCGCGTTTTGACCACCTGCCGAAACACCGTAGATGCCCACTCGATCGAGATCCATTTCTGGATACTCTTTCGCGGCGGCACGCATCCAAGCAATGCGATCGTCAAAACCTCCGTCCTTGAGGTTCTGCCAGCAGACGTCATGAAAAGCTTTCGAGCGATTGGCAGTCCCCATGCCATCCATCTTGACAACGATAAAGCCGAGATCGTTTAGGGCTTGATAGCGCTGTGTAGGGTTAAACGTCTTAGGAACAAATGCTCCCTGCGGTCCAGCATAAATGTCTTCGATGATCGGGTATTTCCGAGTGGGGTCAAAATCTCGTGGACGACAGATGATCCCCCAAATTTCGGACTTCGCATCGCGTCCTTTGGCCATAAACACTTCAGGACCGTTCCAGCCATTGGCCACCAAGCTCGACGTATCCGCTTCTTCAAGATCGCAAACCAGTTGGCCATCGGCGATGCGTCGCAGTTCATGTTTTGGCGGCAAATCGACTCGCGAATAGCCATCGATCGCAAAGCGCCGGTCGGGTGAATATTGCAAACTGTGATCACCGTCACCAGCGGTTAGCCAAACCAAGCCAGAACCATCAAAATTCACTCGGCCAAAATGAACCAAGTAAGGATCTTGCCCAGAGTAACATCCACTGGCCGAAAACCAAACATGTCGCTGCTCTTCGTCGATTTGCTGAATGCCGCGTACGACCCACTCGCCACTCGTTATGGGCTGCAACACTCCCGGACGATCCATGTTTGCTAAGTAGAGATGTCGCCATCCGCTTTGTTCCGAAACGTAAACCACCTCGTCGGATTTCTCCATCCAGTTGACTAATTGCAAATCGAGATCCTCGGTATGGATGGTCCAGATAAATGTCTTGCTTTGTTCGTCGATCAAGTGGGTGACTTCGCCAGAATGCGGATCGACACTCACTAGGCGCAAACGCTGATGACCGCGATCAACGAGTTTGTAAGTGAAGTTAGAATTGGAAATATTCCAGCGAATTCGGGGACGTTCCCAACCATGTTCAAAGCGGTCCACCGCGGGCTTGAGCTGCTCACGTGTTTCGACATGAAAGACGTTCAATTCGTACTTTGGAAAGCGATCACCTGGCAGAGCATAAGGCCGCGATTTCAGTACCGCGCGACCGCCGTTGTCCGGCGATGACTGCAACAAATGGACTTTTTCGGTCTCTGCTTTCTCGATACGAAACGCGACCAGGAACTTGGAGTCCGGCGACCATCCAGGTTCGGAGTACTCGAATTCGCCCCTCCCATCGTCGCTCAAAGCAATCCCCTGACCTCCGGCAGCGTCAGCATCCAGAGCTTGAACAAAGACGTTTTGGTCTTGTATAAAGGCCCGCCAATGGCCGTCGGGCGAACGCTCGCTGCGACCCATGAGGGCCGGATCGCCACGATCACGACGGCGGCCACGGACCGTCCGTATGTCGCGTCTAGTCCCGTCGACTATGGCCACATTGGGATCGTCGGTTGCTTCGAACACGGCTAACCGATCACCTTGCAGGGATTCGACCAGCCAACGATGGCCACTAAAGGTGTGCTGCGCGCGCCGCGACTTCGCTTGCACTTGTCCGTACGGCTTGGGGCGATTCTCAGTATCGATCCAAAAGATCGTAACGGCCTCAGAGGACTGATTATCAAAGGTGATTTCGGTATCGGATCCGGTACGCACTGAACCGCGCATTTCCGTTTCGGGCTTTAAGCTCGTGCTCTCCGAGGTGCGACCGGGCTCAGGTGCAGCCGTTTGTTCAACCAGTTCACCGGTCGCTGGCGTCCAAACCCAGTTTCGATCCAGCCCGATCAGAGTGATTGACACCCCGTTTTCCGAGCATTCAATGCGCTCGAACGGTAATCGTGCCGGCGCGATCTCCTTGCCGAGCTGTTTACCGAGAGCTTGGGCCACAGCGTCCTGGTCAAATGCCGTCCTGCGATTTCCGGCCTGCGCGTCAACCACAACAAACTCGCGACCACCGTCGGCAAGTTCATTGCGATACCAAAAACAATTGTTGCCCGCGAACCAGTGCGGCTCAATCCTCCCATTGAACACTCGTTGTCCGGTGTCTCGACGATCGCGCTGCTGCGGCCCGGAGGAGTCCTCTTGAGCCCACATAGGTGAGACAATTGAAAAGAAACTACAGAAAACGAAAAGCTGAAGAATAAGAACTCGGGAACGTAAGCGCATCGGTTTGCAAATTCTCAAGAGTTGACATTGACGAGGTTTCGGGAAATTCACCTGAATCACCAGCTTCGATCTTCACGCCATTTGAGCAACCATATTCTACTCAAGTTACGGGAATCATGCTTGACGCATGGATTGCAAGCAATAGTATCTATGTATCTTTGCAAAAGTCGCTCGAGGAATTCAATAAGCAGAAATTGAGGGCCGAAGTTATGATTCTCGGAGCTGAGATTGGCTTGTTCGTTTACGGAATCGTCGCGATGATTCGTAGAAAATTTTCGATGGGTAAGAAAGGAAACGTAACCGGTTGGCGTGCCGTTGTTCTCGGTGCAATGTGTGCGGTGATTTTACCCTGCATTCTGATTGTCGGATTCACCGCGGGTGCCGCGTTCGCCCTCCAAGGTATCGAAGTAAGCCCCATGAGCTTCGTATGGATCGATATCTTTGGATTGCTTTTCGGCTACCTGAGCGCGATCATGCTCGGCAAGGTATTTCTGGCGCAGCAAGTGAGTGAAGCAACTAGAATCGTCAGTGAGCCGATCGAGAATTTGCAAGTAGCGACGTTCGACTCATCGAATCCTTACGCGCCCACCCAGATGACTCCAAAGTCTCATTGATCGTAACTTGGCTGTTTACGAGCAAATACAAGCCACGGGACTAACGACACTTTGCGTCAGGTTCATGTGTTGCATGCGCTGAAGTCGATGCTGGCTACAACGCGAGCACAAGCCCCGCAGTCGCTGCCATTCCCATAAATCGGCGCTGACCACCAGCGTTGACTTGGCGACGCTTTCACTCAATACCTGCTCCAGCGACGATGCCAGCGGTGGTTCGAATAGACCCTCGGCCTGCAGTTGTTCCATGGCACCGTTACCACCTCGCACAGGAATGATACTGACGTGGCGCGCGCCCCAGTTGCTGGCTGCTTCAATCGATGCAAGGCACCATTCGATGCCTGCTGCTTCGCTCAAGCCGGGCGGCCGCAACAGCACAAATAACCTCACGTCGATTCCTTGACGGGTTAAATCTTCAGTGGCTCGACGTACGTCATCCACTGTCATCTGCTTGTTTAGATTTCGAAGCGCGGTGGTCTCGACGGTCTCCAGTCCCATAGCAACTTCCAAACGTCCGCTCAAATACTCTGCAAAGCCCGCAATCTTTGTCGAGACGAGCCGAGGATGGTTTTCCACGATTACGCGATCATAGTCTTGAACCAATTCCGCGATTGCGGGCAAGTCTTCTGTGGGAACGTTGTAGGAAGCAAAAAAGTTGCTGGCGTTGTACAGCTTGATCCAGCGCGACGCGCGTAAGTCGCAACTAGGTCTCGGAATCGCCATGGCAGCTTGAATTTGAGCTGGTAAGTTGCCAATAGGCGTTGCGCCAAGGTGTGTCGATTTCCACAAGTCGCACATCGTGCAGCGAAAACTACATTCACTGCCGCGCAAGAGAATTGTCGTGACCTGGGCGACGTTACCGTAGGTGTCTGTGGCTTCGAGTTCATGGAGCACTTCGACCGGAAGCAGGCTCGGCTGCGGCCTGACGAGCGGCGGCCGCAGCGTAAGGATCTGTTCAATTGAAAATTTCATTGTGAGCCTTGGGCGTTAAGCTTGCCTTTTCCCACATTTTGGCTGTGCCACCCTAGCCCAAGCATCGTCATTCATACTCAGGATATGGAATCAACCCCAGGTTACCCCCATCGATACGCTGACGACCGTTATTTACCCGCCCAGTAATCCACCACGAGCGCTTTGTCCAAATGGGGCTTGAGCACGTCGACAAACGCACCATGTGCTGGATGGGGCAGGTAAGCTTCGCGATCCTTTTCACTCTTAAATGTAATTAAGAAGCAATGGGTGAATCCGTCGGCCAAACCTTCAGGGCTGTTGTTTGTCCCAAATTCAAATTCAGCCACCGCCGGAATTTTGCTGGGGAGCTGGCGAAACGCTTCGACCACTTTTTTCACGTCGGCCTCCGACGCGGAGTCCTTAAATTTGAACATGACCACGTGCCGAAGCAGTTTTACTTCGTCATCTTTTGCAGCCGCTGTCGGCAATTGACTCATCGCCACAAAAAAACCTCCCGCAAGAAAAACACCGATACAGAAACCGAAAACACCACGCATGCCAGGACAGCAATTCATAGCAGCCTCCGTCGTTTAATTTGCAAGTATTGCAGGTAAAATGCTGGTCAATACATAAACCATTGTAACTAATTTGCGAATCCCCACCAGCTTCACACGAAGAAAGGTACGCGGTTGGAGCTATACCACGTAGCAGCGGATCTCCGAGACGCTGCATGGTCCGCCTCGGAGTTGAGGCCACACGTGTTTGGTAAACTTTCACCTGCCGATCACTTTAAGCATGCTTGCTGTGGAAAAGTTGAGCGAACCTACAGCATTTGAAGCATTCACTGCAGCGGAACCGAGTCGATCGTTTCGTAAAGCATGCGATTGCGTTCACGTACGCTGGCGATGAGAAGCACATCGCTAACGTCGAAGCGTGCAAACTCGGTCTCGCTGTCGCAAGCCATGCGAGTCGCAATCTGCTGCTGATCAGCACCGCGATTGATGCGACCGAGTGTAAGGTGCGGAGCGTATGCGCGTCCTTCACTTGGAATACCGACGCCCGCAAGGGATGACTCTAAACGTTGATTGATCAGTTTTAGCGGTTCAATTCCATCTGCCAAGCCAACCCAAAGCACTCGCGGCGGTTTGTTTTTGGGAAATGCGCCGAGTCCCTTGAGGCTGGCTGCGAACGCATCGACACCGGCACAGGCAGCCCGTATTTGATTGCAAATATCGGGTAGGGTGCGATTGTCGATGTCGCCGATGAATTTCAGAGTCAGATGCAATTGATCGGGTTGCGTCCAGCGCACGCCGTCGAGTTCACCCGTTAGTTGCTTGAGCAAACGCAACATAACTTCGCGGGCCGGTGAACCGATTTCGACGGCAATAAACGTCCGAGTGGTTTGCATGATTACTCGCCGACCGCTTGTTTCCAGAATCCCGGTACACCGTGATGTAAACGTGCGCCAATCTGGGTGATGACTTTGTGGCACAGAAAATTCGCCCCGTGGGCCGAAACCTGAGGCGAATAACCGTGCGTTACGCCGTAAAGGAATGCCCCAGCAAACATATCTCCTGCGCCCGTCAGGTCCTTGGGCTGGCAAGCAATCGCGGGCGCGTGGCCCTCGTCGCCGGCGAATCGCACAAACGCGCCATTGGGTCCGTCTGTCACTACCGAATTCGGAACCATCGTTGATAGTTTGTCAAACGCGTCGGTCGAATCCTTCGCCTGGGTCACCGCCACTGCTTCCGGCGCATTGCAAAACAGTAAATCGCTCTGAGCCAACGCTTCTCGGAAGGCGTCGCCAAACACTTCTGGAA
>JAYVHC010000297.1:0-1901 GCA_043771575.1 Planctomycetia bacterium | reverse complement strand
CCTACAAGAATTCGTATCGGCAAAATGTAGTGGAAACGAAATTGCGAAAAACCAACGTTTTCCACAATCAAGTCAAAGTTGTTGGGGAAGTTGGGTTAGCCCTACAATCAAGACAAACGCGAGAAGGGATCGAATCGAGAATCTCATTGAATTGGCTTCCTCGACGAACGCAAGAAATCACGTAACCGCCGCGCGTGATCGTCCATTGGGTTGGCACGCTTTCGGCGGCTCATGCTCCCGCTGCCGAACGAATAGCAATCTATCCCATGAGTTTCTCACGGCTACGACAGACCGCGCCATCCTGACCACCGTCTTCAAGAAACACAAAGTTGACTTGGTCGTCATGGAAGCGTGCGGCCCTTCGGGCTGGATCAATGACCTAGCAACCAGCCTGGGACTTAAAACGCTTGTGTGCTCAACCAACGCTCTTCGATCCATCCAATCCACCATGGTCCATCTTGCCGAATTACGGCAGTATATCCAGTTGCAGACATTTTTTTCCCTCGCGTACCTCTTGATGCCGTGATGTGCGTATACCGACTGCGTCCCTTAGTATATCACAGCACACCTTATGAAGTTGCAGCGTGGCCTCATCTCAGACCAGCCGGCATCCGCGATCAACAGATAGCTGAGTTCAAACAAGGCATCAGCTTTCTCGAGCAGTGTATCTGATCATCGACTAACGAATTGCGTTCAACGAATTGCAACGAATTGCGTTCTATGCGGGGGGCAGGCACGATTGGGCGTTACCCGCGGCTCCGTGTGCAACGGTTTATTCGTCGATCATGCGCGTCCCACAACGGGAAAAACTTTGATCGCCGCCGTCAATTGCGACACGGTCTGTTGCACAAATGTCTGTTCGGATTTGAGTGTGAATTCAAGCCTATTCCCAATACCTGGCTGGTCAAGAACAACGCAGTGAACCTCGATGTGGCCCATCCCATCACCGGTTGCACGAATGGAAAGCCACGCTTCTAGCGTATCAAATTCAGCAACACCATGTAACGATTTCTGGACATCAGCAAGCGGCCCAACAAAGGCAGCCAATTCCTCGGACCGAATGTCTCCAACAACCGAGGCACAGAAGCCGCCCGCGCGAACATGGACGGACGCCTGTAACCAATTACCATCCCAGTAGTCGTCCGCGTCGGGGTGTGACCTGCCCGCGATAGAGACTTTAAGGAATTCGCCGTCATCTGCGCCGATCGTGATTTCTTGCATGGATTTCTCGACCGACGAACGGCCGCGATCAGCCGGTTCGAGCAGTTAGGTATTTTACCGTGGGCAGTTGTCCAACAGGAAACCAAGTTTTCGGAGCTCAATCTCGTTCAGGGCGGGACAGCCAGTCCCTACCTTTATTCCTCGCCACCTTTCTTGACTACACATCATCACAGGACTTCGGCGTAGCTGTCTGCCAAGTACTTAGGGAGCCTTATACCTGTGTTGCAAGCCTAGATACTGAGCCTGGGGCTAGCAGTTACTCAAGTGAGATTCGCACTCACTCGTCTTCAACCATTTCCAGCTCGACTCGTGTATTTCATGGTTCCTGGTTTTCGAACCCGGCGATTAAAGCCAGAAGTATAGTCGATCACGGGATGCTCTTGCAATCAGATTTTGCGAAACGTTGACATTCATGCACTGTTGAGTCTCAGCGCTTAACACTCCCAGAGCACCTATGCATCGTCCGCCGCCAGAATTGTCGAAGTCGTAACCTTGGCATTACCAACCAATTTTCCAACCCGATAGTCCAGCCACAACGTGGCGACACATGCTTAGCCCCGAGTGAGCGCTGCGAGCATCAAGCGAGCCAAGCGTAACCCGGGGTCACCGGAGCGAAGGGTTTTGGCGGTGAGGGCTTATGCCGCCATTTCAGAAGTCATCATTCGAACCGCAACATCAGT
>JAYVHC010000296.1:0-8008 GCA_043771575.1 Planctomycetia bacterium | reverse complement strand
GCGAGATTCAAGGTGGATCTTTGGACATCCAATTCGACCGATAATTTCTGTTGATAAAGGTCTTCAAGGCGAACTGATGCGCGGGCCACATCCGAATAGAGTGCGCGTTCTCCTTTGAAGCGCTCATTGGCAACGTTCAACGTCTTTTGCGCAGCCTCAATCGCTTCGTTGATGGCGTGCAATCGGACGTGACTGGCATGCAGAAGCCAGTAGACCTGCTCAATGCTCCTTAGTTGAGCTTGCATGGTCGCTTCGATTCGGATGCGAGTTTGATTCAGTCTGGTCTCGGCGATTCTAACGGTAGCGAGGTTTACTCCCGCTCCACGCCCACGCAACAAAGGCTGCGTTGCACGAAGCACCATATCGGAGGAAAGTGTAGGATTGAATGCGGTGCTGCTCCTCCGAGGGAAGAACAAATAGGCTAGCGATGGTTCGTACCCAATACTGGTCGTCGTGCCAGCGGCCCAGACGCGACTTAAGCGCGCATTGAATTCACCCTCATCTCGCCGACTGGTCTGCGAGATACCAGGTCCAAAGAAAGATGCATTGGGCCTATCGATGCGATTGCCAGCTAGATTCGCCGTGAGCGTCGGGTCAAACCTTGCAAGCTCGGCGTTAATACTTTGACCAGCAATCTCTTGGTCGAATCCAGAGAGCTGCTCGACCACAACGCTATCTCCAAAAGAATTGAAAATTCTCCTTGAGGCGATGGAGAATTGGATGGCAGACAATAACGTTACCGGCTGTGACTGGACATTAGCCAATAGGGTGGGTATTTGTTGAGTGTCCTCGCTTTCAACTTTTGAACTTGATATGCCAGGCAATATAGGCTCAAGCAGGTCAAGTTCATTGCGTTGCAGAAGCGGGTCGGCAACTGGGGGCTTCAACTGCACAGCAGCCAGCTCCGCCTTGATGGGTTTCAGCAGCGTAACGCGAGGGCTGACAACACCCGTTGAAAGTTCTGGAACGGCAATCTGCGGCTCGACTGGTATTGGGCGCCCCAAGGAAATTTTCGGAGTCGCTCCAAACTGCGGTGCCTGTCCGGCGGCTGTTAAGCAGCTAGATGCAAGCAAATAGGCGGCAATCCCTGCTAGCATTTTACGAGTTTCGGAAATCATCCTACCACGTCGATGGATCCTCATTGCCAGCTAACCCGAAGTCGACCTTATTGTCATAATCGATTCAATTGCTAAAGTCGCTCTCGTCTTGTTTCGGCCCGCCAGAGCAATCAACTGAAACGGAAAACTCTGTTCACAGTCTAGTTTTTACTACATGATTGGCCCGCGCCCGAACAGCCAACGACCAAAACTTATTCAACGACACCCAGCAAAGGGCGAAAGGCGGCAATATCTTTACCTAAGATCGACAAGCTTGTGTTTTTATCTATTGTGAGCTTTCGCGCTACAATGGCCGCACCGATTGAATTTGCTTCGACGTCACCAAAATCATCTTCCATAGGTTCGTCATCTTCGGTGTCCCAATCATCATCATCGCCACTTTCTATTTCCATATCCGATTTCCGGAACTTTACTTCCGAGTTGGGTGCGTAAATAATTCCTGAAATATCGGTGTGAGATTGCTTGTTGAAGTCGACCTTGGTCTTTTTGGCAGCGTCCTGAAAAAGACTAATCCCCTGGTAGGTACCTGAGGTTGGGGGAGAGATCTTAACATCACCCTTTGTCGAAACTTTGATTCCGCGTTTGCCTGTGTTGTAAATGGTGACGCCCGCGGCACTCAGCGTCGAATCTCCCTTGAGCTCGAAGCCGCCGCCATCGACATAATAGATGCCGGGTTTCAGAGTTACCTTATCATTTTTGTCGAATTTTAGTTCCTTGTAGGTGCCAGGATTCAATGTGTACGTATTGCTCGAGCCCACGACTGTCTTGAAATCATTGGCGTTCAGCGTCGGTCCTTTGGCAGGCGCAGGCAATGCCGCCCAAGGGTTCGGCGTGGATTCCACTCCGGTCTGGACATCGGCGTCGATATTGCGCTTTGAACTTTTCCCCAAGCCCCCGGTCACGAGAACGTGCTCCGCTTTCAATTGTGTTTTCTTGCCGACCTCCACCGCGTTCTTGTTATTTGAGTTCACAATCACATCACCCCCAACGGTAAGCGAGGAACTCTTGCCCTTCAGTTTTAGCGCATTCTTCTTGCTTGGATCGAGTACCAGAACACTTGCTTTCGTGGGAATCATCGATCCTGCCGCAACCGCTCGGCTATTTACTTCCAGGGCTTGGTCTCCAAATATCCTACTAAAGAAACGTGGTGGGTTGGTCTTGACCAACACTTCAACGTAGCCCGCTCTGCCGGCGAATGCCCCAGATAACGGGGGGGTGTTCACTACGACACTCGATGCAGTAAAGCCATGCGCCGAGGCGAGGGCGAGGGCTGCAGCACGGGCCTTGCCTCCCGCATCCACACCTCCATTTTTGGGGAAGCCCGCAAGCAATTCCATGGCCGCAGCGTCTGCGGCTGCATCGGCGGCTACTTGCGTGTTACGCCGCTCGCGGTACATGTTTCCACCGTCAATCGACAAGGCTGCCAATCCTAATACCGCTACCAGCGCGATTGCGACAAACGGAATTATGGCGCCACATCGACGCTTCGACATATTCAAGCTCTCTAAAGTTCTCAACTCAAAAGCTCCATTAGTAAGTAGCAAGCGATATTGCGGTACACGTCAGCTGTTGGGGAGCAAAAAAAGCCTCCGGCGTCCACGTATATTGAATACGAACGGTGACCACATTTCCCTCTTCGTTCCATTGAACGTTATGGCTGAGTTTATTTAAATCTAGCCCTTTTGCTTTGGGCTTAATGACCTTCTCAAAGATGTCCTGGTTAGTTGCGATCACCGCGTTTGACTGTCTGGCATATTCTTGACCATGTACCGAGGCCCAACGCGCACTCTCGTGCGCCAGCGCAGCAATTTGTTGATAGCGAAAAGCACCTAATTCCGCCACACATAGTCCAATCATGAGTAGCATGACCAGCGGCAGTACGATCGCTACTTCGACCGCTGTAACAGCCCTCCGCAGCCAGTGGTTACAGCCGTGCGTTCGCCGTCTTCGTCTAATCATTGGAAGCCTCCAAAGCCGACGGATGAAGGCGCGCTCTTGCGGTACGAGTAATAAGAAATGTGCGTTGAAACGTTAGCGGAAAGCAGAGTGCGAATTGTTGTGTTACCACCGCTTCTACGTACTCTTGAGCTAAACTGTCTTTCCCGCGGCTGATCGTTACCGATGGCAACGGTTTTAAGTCTTGTGCACACTGCAGCGCCAATTCGGCAGCATCAGTGTATGTCAGTTTGTCGGATAAATCTGGATTGGAGGCAAAAAGTGCTGCGGTCCTTGCGCAATCGGTAATCACCTGTGCATTGTAAAATACGCGGGCGAAATCGACCGCTACAACAAATAGGATCAACAGGAGTGGAAGCACAAGCGCCAGTTCAACCACCGCTACCGCGTTACGACCTTCAGCCGCGGGACGATGTCGGACCCAGGCAATTCGACCTTCATGTTTCATGTTTTGGCGACTCGCTAGTTATGATCTATTCGGCTTCCGGACTGAGATGGTAGGTCTGCGCACGAAGTTCGGGAAAGTTCGCGGTCGGAACAAGCTCCGTGAATTGCACACCCACAATCCAGAAGCCACCCCCTAAAGATTGGCAAACACGAATGTCACCGGAAATGAAGATTGGACCTTCATGCCAAAATGCACACAAAATCGTGGGGCAATCCAGTGGCTGACGAGTGATAATTGCAATACCGTCATCACACAGGTCGCGGGTCACGGCAAACGTGGCTTCGCATTCTACTTCATGGTCATCGGTGTACGGCTGAAGCAGCACTGGTCGACAAATGGGAATTCGCGTGAAACTGCGATGATTAGTTGCGCACAAGTCCCTAGCGGCGCTATTATCCATTAGCCGCCTTAGGCATTTCCAAACTTCTTGCTTTTTCTGACGCACGTTAAATGGGTCGAAGCAGCGTCGTATTACGGACAACATACCGTGCCACCTACTAGAATGGTGTGTAATCATTGAGATGTAGTGAATCGAGCAAGGGGCTTACGCAACAATAGGTCACGATCTGAATGGAGGCGAGCCTATTTGAATTGCTATGGCAGCCTGCAAAACGCAACTACCGCAGTAATCCTTGCAACCGGAACAATCGTTAGCATTTCGATCCCAAGTCAGACTTGGATCCTAGGAAATGCAACCTCGTTAATGGCTGGTGAACCTCCATGGATTACTTTCAAAACATTGGTGAACAGTGGCGGAAGCGGGCGGGCGAGCTGGCAGAGTGGACATTAATGCGACTGGTGAATCGAACTGACGTGTGGGGGCGATACTTGCCACAGCGCAGTCGCGAGCGGGCCGATCGCGACGTAAATCAGGCAATTACGGCACCCTTTCGGGATGAACGCGGTAAGGTTTTTCTTGGGATATCCTCGCTCGAGAAGCATTATCGAACGCGCGATGTCGGCGGTGTGCTGGGCATTCACAGTGCGAGTTCTGATTTGACATCCCGTTGATTTGCCATCGATATCGATCTACATGACGAAGAGGAATTGTCGGTTTCCGCGGAAGGGAATTTTGCGGCTGCAAAGCACTGGTGCGAAGCGCTGGCTAAAGCGGGTTTTGATCCGCTGCTGTGCGATTCGAATGGCCGCGGCGGCTTGCATGTGATCGTAGTATTCGAAGCGCCGATGAGTACGCATTCGGTGCATCGGTTTGTTAAGGAACTAGTTCGCGATTTTGCGAAACGTGGTTTAGATGAGATGCCGCAGGTATTTCCTGGCAAGCCGCAGTGGCACCATTATGGCGATTGGTTGCGGTTGCCGGGACGTCACCACACTCACGATCATTACACGCGAGTCTGGAATGATGAGCCATGGGCTGAGAACGCGTGGCTGGACGGTCACGATGCGATCGATCGCCTACTGTCGGTGCGTCCAGCGGACGTAGCGACTTGTGCAAAGAGCGGCATCGAGCCAGCCCGGCAAACCATCTGCTTGGACTTCGACGGCGTGATTCACTCGTATGTTTCAGGCTGGCGCGGGATCGAAATCATATCGGATCCGCCGATTCATGGAACTGACGAAGCGATTCGCAAGCTGCGTCGGCAATATCGCGTGGTTGTGCATTCGGCCCGCTGTGCGACGGAGGAAGGTCGCGATGCGATTGAGGCTTGGTTAAAAAAGCACCACATCGAAGTGGATGAAGTCTGCGAGCATAAGCCGCCAGCGACGATCTACGTGGATGACCGCGCCGTGCGGTTTAAGGGAAATTGGGACGAGGTGGCGAACGAGATCAGAGAATTTCGCAAGTAGCGAGCCAGGCAATAGAATGCAGCCACGAAACTTGCGGGATGGTCAGCGTTGATAGATGGGAAGTAAACCTTGGTCGAGTTGCAGCATAATCAGGTTGCAGGCGGTGATGTAGACCGGGCTGATTTGACCCTTCCAGGAACCATCACTTTCTTGTTCGTTGACAATGCGGTCATATAACCGATCGCGGAAGGGCAACCATTGCTCTTGACCTTGACGGTAGACCACCTGGCTGTAATAGAGGTAGGTGTAGTGCCAGTGGCCGAAGGCGGCGTTCTCGTTATTGAGTTCGTGAAGATTATCGCGCGCGTGTTTCAGCATGGCGGGAACGTGTACTCCGTCGTAGTCACCGGCATTGTAGAGCGCGGCCAGCGCAGCGGCCGTGATGGCGGGCCGCGAAGTGCCCATCTGTTTGCTCGAATAGCTGATTCCGCCGTCTTCATTCTTGCACTTGTAAATATATTCTCTGGCTTTATCAATCGCTTCCGAAGGCACGGCGATTCCGGCATTTCGGCAACCTCGCAAGCCTTGAACTTGGGTGATAGTCGTCGAGCCCTCGTCGTAATTTGCTCCATCCTTGGCGCTCATGTAACCCCAACCACCTGCGTCCGTCTGCGCCTTGCAGCAAAAATCAACGGAACGATTCAGCACATCGATTAATTCTTTGCGGCGATCCTCGTAACCCTCTTCGCCCAATACTTGACTCAGCAGCAGCATTGAAAAACCGTGGCCATAGGTGTAGCGATTGTCGCTATCGGGGTCTCCGATTAATCCGTTGTTGCGACACTTGCTGATCAAGTAGTCGGTGCAACGAGCGATCTGTTTTGCGTATGGACCCTGGGTTGTGGTTGAGCCGGAACCGATCAACGCGGTTCCAGCCAGCGCTGCCATCGCTACGGGATAAGCCGGTGTGCTCCATTGACCGCGCGACGATTGGTGTTGGGCGAGCCAGTCTAGGCCGGCTCGGATCGATTGATTCCAACGCTGATTGGTAGTGGCGGCGGATCCCCAGCGGATGCCGCTGGAACTGCAAGCCAGCGCTGCACTCGCCAACGTAGTGTTCTTTAACCATGCGCGTCGATTGAATGCATTCAAAGCTTGACTCCCAAGCTGATAGCCACTGAATTTAGACTCTTCCCCACGCAGGTGATTCGACGCATTTACACGGAATATTTCAATTCCACTTTTTCGGGAACCGAACAGAATTCAGTTATGGCTGAAGCCGAATGGAACCATTTTTTCACGACCGACGGGGTTTTTGATGAACTTGCGAAAGCACTCGGGGCACAAGTCAAAGCGCTTTCGTTCAAACACAATCGATTCGCAGTCCTCGCCAAATTCTTGTTCAAGTCGCTCAAGTGTGTTGTCCATCTCGAGCAGACAATCGTGTTCGTCTTCGGCAGATTGCTGCTCTTCTGGTTCAATAGTCGTTTCGATCTCCATCTTCACTACGTAACGCATCGTTTCGCTGGCCGAAATGGGTCGACCGCATCGGTCACAACTGTAATGGATCATCGTCGGTCGAACTCCGGAGAGAATGAAGATGAATGAAACACGCAACGAAGAGCGCTATGGGAAACTTTGCGGAGTAAAAAAGAGGTTTCAATCATGGCTGTCCAAACACTCTCAATGAACGGTTCGCATTCAACTCGACGGTATGCAACAGAATTCATTGGACCATGCAAAACGTCCAGCGATTTTCGGCAAGCGTAAGTGGGTTCCATCCTAATGCGAGTCCGGTAGAGTTTGCAAGCCTTTCACAGGAATTGTTCCTGCCATACTTGGAATAGAATTGGCCGGACTTGAATCACTACTGCGAACTAACAGCCACTCGCAAGTGACTTATCGGCAGTTTTGAATCACATCCACAGCCCTGATAGTAACAACCCACAAGCGGCAGTGCCGCACACCGCTTTCCCCACGGTGCCAAGCAGACGGCCCCAGAACGCCGCGCCGCCGATTTCAATACTGGCATTCCAATCCTTGCCGGCCCAACGCTCGCCTAGCATCGCGCCTGCGAAGGCTCCCGCTGCACCCAGTAACAAGGAGGCTATGACATTTCCTACAATGGGAACCACGGAGCCTATTGACAATCCTACAATCGCTCCAGTAATGGAACCGATAATCGACAACACAACGCCTCGTTTGCTACCGCCGAGTCGACTAGCGCCAAACGCACTGGCGGCGAATTCGAGTGCTTCTCCGATCAATGCAACCGCCAGAATTGTGGCGGCTAAGTACCAGCTCAGGTTCCAGAACCGTGTTTCGGGCACCCACCAGGCACACCCAATCGCCGTGGCCACGATCGCCCAGTTGCCGGGAAGCCCCAGAATGTTGGCCATCCACCCACAAATGGCGATCAAGCTGAGACAGAGGGCGAAGGTGATGTCGAGCATGCTTGGGTTTCCTGCGAAGCGATCGAAGCTGAATTGCTAGTGGAGCGTCAAATTTGCAATTTAAGGTCGATGGTCTTGGATGGCACGCCCACTGCTAGCTGTTCGTCGCGCAGTGTCGATTATTTGTTTGCGCTGCGCTTATCACCCGCTAATGTGGCCGAGTTGCTCCGCAACTCGGAGCCATCGTAGGATTATCGGCTTTGTTTTCTTAAGCCAAGTGCTTTGTACAACTTTATTTTTGGGCTTCTCAGATCAGGGTGGCACACCCAGAGTCTTCGATGGGT
>JAYVHC010000295.1:0-6380 GCA_043771575.1 Planctomycetia bacterium | reverse complement strand
CAAGTTCAAAAAGTTCCTCTACCCCATCGACGCCAGCAACTTCGGCTGCGGTTGTACCAACCGCTAGCGGCGCATCTCCGGATAGCACGCAGATTGAATGGGCCAAAAAGCAGATCGAAAAGTATGACAAAAACAAGGACGGAAAGCTGACCGTCGACGAGTGGAGCTCAATGGTCGTCAAACCTGATGGTGCAGACGCTAATGGAGACGGAGCGATTACAACTGAAGAGTACGCTGACTTCCGCAGCAAGAAGAAATAGAAATCGGATAGTGTTTCATCCAACCGTTGATTCTGGGGATTAGAGTAGAGCAATTGTCGCAATTGCTCCTGCAAACGATTGGGACAATCGTTCTACACTGAAGCCAATTCACACTGAAGCCAATTCAAAGCTATCTTCCGGTGCAACGATTTCGAGCAGCTCAATAGCGGGCTCGTCGTTGCAATAGATGAGCGCAGTACGGCCAAAAGTTTCATGCCCACTTGGAACATCAAAATAGCTAGCCAGCTCTCGACCGCAGCGGACGTGCCACACATCTAGCAACTGCACATGCCGCATTACATTGTGTTGAATGAGTACGCGGCCAAGCGGGATTTGCATTGCCAAAATCTCATCGCGGGCTTCGGGGTCGATTGCATCCAGTTTGAGGCGCACGATACCGAACTGCACAACGCGATTGTCGTTCGTCCGCCGCAAAAGAATCTTTCGTACGTAATGCGTTACAGATTCGTGACTCTCGAGCACTTCGACCGATACTGGACAGCCGTGACGCTGCTCGACGGTGACCGTCATGTGAGCATCATGCGCCAAGAGCGTACGGTAGGGTGCTGGCACCGAAGACTTGTCGCAGGCCCGAAACTGCCCGAGCTCAGTAGGGTCGGAATAGAACAATCGGGTCAAATCGCCGAGCTCTGCCTCTGGCATGAAGGCATCCGTCACGGGGCGCTCCATCTCTTGGTGATCGGCGAGTAAAAGATTGCCAAACGCGTGCGTCCGCATCTCGAAGGGAATGCAGCGTCTCGGAGATACGCTGCTACGCGGTGAGTTTCCATCTGCCGGTCGCCTAATTCAGTTGGAGGCAACGATCGGGAGAGATCCGACCGGGGTCATTGTGACCAAGGCAGACGCGGTTGGCTCGTGCCGTTGCAGAACGGTGTCGACCAGATACAAAAGCATGCGTTGTAGCGGTTCGGACTCGAGCGATCCGATAACCTCCAAGGCGCGTTGTTCGTGCTTGTCGATCAAACGATTGGCCTGCTCAAACACCCGAGCTTTTCGATACAGTTGCTCGACGCGATGAATACGATCGGTTTCGCTAAGTTCACATTCGTGGTTCGCCAGCGACAGCAACTCAGTTTGTTCGGATTCGTTCAAACTGGCCAGTGCGAGCGCCCATAGCAGCGTGGGGCGGCCGCCGAGAACATCTCCGCCTGCCAGCAATTTGTTGTGTTCATCGCCTTCCCAATCGTTGAGGTCATTGAGGATTTGGAATGCGACTCCGATATTGCGCGAAAACTGGCGAATCGGTTCAGCCAAGCGTGCCGCATCGCCAGCCAACCTTGCACCCGTAAACAAGGCAGCTTCGAAAGCGGGTGAAGTCTTCAATGCGTACACTTTCAATGCATCCAATGGCGTAAGTCGCTTGTCCTTGGCGTCACGCCACAGCAACTCAGCCCCTTGTCCTTCGGCGAGTCGCGTGTGAGCTCCGGCCAAACAATCCAGTATGTCAGCTGTCGCATCAGGCCCGAGCGCTGCAGCTTCGCGACTGACTAAGCGATACCCCAAGCCGATCAAGTAATCGCCGACGTTGATCGCCGTTGGCAGACCAAAGCGGCGATGCATGGTCGCTTGTCCGTAGCGGTAGCAATCATCGTCTTCAATATCATCGTGTACCAAGCTGGCTTTATGGAACATCTCGATGCTCATCGCAGCGCGCAGTACGGCTGTAGGATATTGAGAAATCGCATCGGCACCATCGGGTAGCGAGCCCTTGCCGCCCGTAAGTGCATCGTAAGCCGCGAGCGTAATAAATGGTCGCGAGTACTTGCCGCCGCGACGCACAAAATCGAGCGCCAAAGTCTCGGTGCACGCCACTGGATCAATTCCGGCCAAGGGATCTTTTGCGTTGTCATCCAACGGGCGGCTGTGCCGCGAACGCAGCACTAATTCGTCAAAGCGGTCGGTTTGAAACATATCGTTGGCGGCGCGGAGCAAATGCACATAGCTACGCGTATGTTGCTGCGGAGCGGACTGACGAGCCCGAATCATCTCTAGCACCCAAGCTTCATCGACACTCGTATTGCGACAATCGCTGGAGAGGAGCGGCACGGCCATGCAAGGAATGCCTGAAAGCAGAATCTTGTCGATGGCTTTTTCGAGCACGTTGAGGCAGGCAACGCCGACGATGGCATCGACATAGCCACTCACGATGATCTTCAGCACGACGGGTGACCCTTCGGCCACAAGAACTTTGTAACCCATTTCTTCGGCGATTGTGCGAAAGTCAGCGATGCTGCACGCGCCGCATTTCTTGCAATTCATCCCGAATTCGTCGTAATCCGCTGGGCACCCCTCGGCATGCTTCAAACAGTGTGGCAGAAGGAACAAGCGGCGGCTCGGATCCGTAGCGGCAACTTGATCCTTCCAAAACGCCCCACTGAGCATGACCATGATCCAACCCACATAACCTTCGTTCAAGTTCTCGCGCTCAAGCAACTGCCGCGAGAGAGTTTCCATTTCGTCTTTGCTGAGCGGTCGCGATTTATCCAGCTTAGCCGCCACTTCAGTGCAAACTGACTTCAGGTGCTCCCGCAATTCGTGTGTCTCCGGCACCAGCTTTAAGTGGCTGGTTTTGCGACGCCGTGACTTGGGAGATGAGTCCGCGGTTGGCTGATCCGCAGTGTCTTGAATTTCGCTTCGATCAATGGATGCAGATGACAATGGGCCACTCCTGAGGGAGATGATAGTTTTAATTCTCGAGTCAATCGAGCATCCAGCAAGTCTTACTAACCCGCTGTCCCGCTCGCAGTTCCGCGAAGTTCGAATTGTTGTAACACGGCACCAAGAGCAGCGAGGCTAAATATCGGTGGGTAAAGGCGTTCGTGGTACCACAGTTTCGCAAAATAGAAGCCAATCGGCCAGCTACAATCTAAATTGCCCCGCTGGATTGTGGTTATCAACCACTCGCAGCCACGCATTATAGTTGGTGGGCACATCCCTACGCCACCACACTGAATAATGGCTTCCAACGCCAGCGAAGTTTCTTCAATTGAGCTGCCGACCGCTGGTTGGTCCGGGCCTGGGCCGACATTCGCGGCTGGGGCAGCTAACCCACCCTTGTAAGAAATGCTTGGCCCACCACCCCAGCCGCCGTCTGCATTCTGGTTTTTGATCAGGTATTTCAACCCGGCCTGGGCGGCCGGATCGTCCAGCATCGACAAATCCGCGTAAGCCAGCAAGACTTTGGCGGTCCCGTAAATAGGATTCTCCTCCTCTGGGTGATCTTGATTGCCGAACCACAGCGGGAGCCAACTGCCATCGAGCTGCTGTTTGCGGGTCAAATAACGAGCTCCTCGATTCATCGCAGTCGCGATCTGGTTCTTTGTAGGGGTTTGGGAATAAATATTGCGCAATAGATCGAGCTGGGGCAGCCAAGCCTGAAGGGCTCGCAGCGCGTGGGCTGTCAAATCGGTTCCGCTGCGATCGAAGGGCAACTTGCCCCAGCCGCGACAAAATGTGGGCCAGCCACCGTCGCGATTTTGCAACCGCACCAACCACCGGAGACCCTTGGCCACCGCATCCAAGGCCTGAAGTTCCAATCTCGCCAATTTCGGCTGGGACAAATCGAGTGCTGCGATCGCCAGTAGCGCCGCCGGAGTATCGTCCGCGTCCGGCACTGCACCGCTCAAATCGGTCCAGCCCCAACCGCCGGGCATCGCGCCTGTAAACGGATGACGTCGTTGGTGCTGGCAGTGGAGCAACCAACGCACAGTACCTGAAGCAATTTTTGGGCTTTCTCCCTCGCCAACTTCAACGCTGGACGCAGCACACGATTTATGCTCGGCGCATGAGACGGTCAGCGGAGCCGTTGATCGACGCTTGATAGCAACCACAGCGAGGCTTGTGAGCCATGTTGCAAGGTTGGTATCGATCGGCCAACTTCCGTCGCTCAATCGCGAATCGATTAAGAAGCGAATGCAGTTCTGCGCGACCGGACGATCGCCTTTGCCAATCGCCGCTAGACTCATCAACACAAAGCTGGTCAGCGGGACCGCTTCTAAATAGCCTCCTGAATCGGGTTGCATCTGAGCGAGGACTTGCAGAGTGGGCGCGATCGCTCGATGCCGCAGCCATCTGAGCATTGGGTTACGGGGCGGTTGAAAATGAAACTTGGCTTGCCCCATGGCCACCAGAGCTGGTATCGCATAACTGACCACCGGCATGCGCGCCATCCGATACCACGACTGTGGCAACCAGGCGGCTTCGAAGGGTAGGTGGGGGACTTGTTTCCATTCCGCCAATCCAGCCAACGCACAATTTGTGAGGATAGGTACCACGAACGTTTTGTCTTTGCCATATCGACGTCGCAGCGCATCCCACTTTCCCGTACGATCGATGTACTGGTCCGCTAAGTAGGCTTTTACGCCCGCATCAGTGTTGAATCCGGCGATCTGCCACGCGGCTTGAACCAACATCGACGTTGCAATATTTGAGTGGCTGCGATGGGTGTCACCAAACCCACCGTCAGCGTTCTGATGTGAGGCTAACCATCGACAACCGACTTCGATGGCTTCAGGGGCGATCGAAGCGTATTTTTCGGGTAAGCAATTGTGACGCCGGCATAAACTCAAGGCACTTACAGTCGTCGCAGTCGACAGCGCCGAAGTGGACAACTCGCCAGTCCAGTGACCATCGCGTGCTTGTGCGGAAAGGTGCTTCCAGGTGGTTTTCCACGCTTGCGCAATGCGAGGAAGCATATAGGTGAAGTCGAGTGCTTGGCCGTCAACTGCTGCTGTCATAGTAGTTTTCAATACTTGACCGTAACGCTCTTGAGCATGTTGCCCACGAAACTCAGTATCAGCGTTCCAAGCATGAACAGCAGATAAGGCACTTGCCACGGGCCATCCAAAACAAGCAGAAGTAGCGACAACAAAGCCAACAGTGTCATTGCGACAGCGCACAAAATCGAAACGGCTTGAGGCCAGCCACGATCCACGTCAAAAGCGAGCGAAATGGGAAGCATTAAGAACAACGGTATCAACCCGGCAACGATGGCGCTAGCGAAGTCGCCACGGGCAGCCTGAATTCCCGCTACGATCACTGCGATCACGATGAGCCCCGCGATGAGATTGGATGCCCACTTTTGCTTGTTGCTCAGCAAGTACTTACCGAACGGATGAAATCGCAAAAACGTGTTGAAAAGCGGATTCAAAATCCAACTCAAGAGACAGAATATCAAATAACAAGCAGAAATAGGTGTCACAAACGGCTGCAATTGCGGATAGGTATCCGCCAACGAACGCAGCGCTCGCATTCCGACAAACAGCCCCAGGATAAGCATCCACTGCGCTGCGGTGGCGAGTCGTCCCATCAGCGAATAAAACTTAAACACGATCCGAAAAACAAAGTTGTTGCTGTTTAGCGCTTGAATCATCCCTTGCCGCGCGAATTCGTCGGTGGGTTCCAAGCGAAGCGCTTCGCGAAACGAAATTTGCGAGCCGCGGTAGTCTCCTTTCTGCAACAGCGCCCAGCCGCGCATAGCGTGAGCTTGACCGGAGTCGGGATTGCGTGCCACGGCAGCATCGGCCTGTTCGAGCGAATCGTTCGTTCTTCCCAATCGCTCCAGCGCCAGAGAACGCATGTTGGCACAAGCAGTGTCCTCGGGGTCAAACTGCAAACCCTGAGTTGCCGCGTCAAGCGCCTGCGGCCACTTTCGTTCCTGCAGAAGTATCGAGGCATGCAGCGCGTGAAAGTGACTCTGATACGGTTCTAGCCTGAGTGCTTCAAGGACGGAAATTGACGCATCGGCAAACTGATTTCGTTTTCCAAGTACGGCTGCGCGGACGTAATGCGCAAAGCCAGCATCGGGCTCGAGGTGAATGCCACGCTCTGCTTCGCGTGTGGCCTCGTGCCAGTGGTCCCTATCTTCAAGCATGCAAAGTGCGAGCAACGAATGCGCTTCACCCACTTCGGGATCTTGCGAAAGCAGTTCTTTGAGGACACTTGAGGCTTGTTCGTAACGATCTTGCTGAAGTAGGAGCCGAGCCCGATCGAGTAATGCATCGGTGTTCATTTGAGCTTTAGATACTCCAAAATGTCGTCGTAAATGCCGCCTTGGTTGGCATAGAGTGCGTGGTTGCGCGCGGTCGCAAACCACTCTCG
>JAYVHC010000294.1:0-11238 GCA_043771575.1 Planctomycetia bacterium | reverse complement strand
ATTTTATCGCCAAGCCTACAACAAAGCTGTGGCGTAGAGTCCGTCCGAAAAGGGGTCTGACCCTCTCCGGCGGCCTCCAATGGGTCAGACCCCTTTTCGGACAGGCCCTTAGGCAGCCGGCAGGGCAGCCAACAGCAGGGATGACAACTATCCGCGACGTTGTTGGGGGTACAAGCAACAATCGACCGGGCAGACATCGTGACTGGCTGACAGATCACCGATGGCGGCGCGGGTGGGCCAAGAATCAATCCGCTCCTGAATAAGTTCGCGAATCATCTTAATGAACAACGGATGGGTACCGACAGAGGCGACTCGAATCATACCCAGCCCCAGTTTGTCGCAGGCAGCTTTGGCTTCGGTATCGAGATCGAAGAGGACTTCCATGTGATCGGAAACGAAACCGAGCGGAATGATGGCAACAGCCGCTGTACCGCTGGCGGCCAGTTCATGCAGGCGATCGCAGACGTCAGGCTCCAGCCACGGTTGTTGAGGCGGACCGCTGCGGCTTTGAAAAACGAGCTCCCAACTTTCAGAGCCAACGGCGGTGGCGACCAACTTGGCGGCTTCCTTAAGTTGTTGAACGTAGTTGCTATTGTCAGCCATGGACATGGGAATGCTGTGCGCGGTAAAGAGCAACTTCGTAGCGACACGTAGCGGTACGGCAATTTGTTCAAGGCTTCGGCGAACCAAATCCGCTTGCGCTTCGATAAACAGCGGGTGATTGAAGCCTTTGCGGATTTTTTCGACCGTTGGAACACCCTCGCCAACTTCTTGCTGGGCGACTTGGATATTTTCGCGATACTGGCGACAGCCTGAGTAGCAACTAAACATGCTGGTGAAGAATGCAATTGCACGCTGGCGACCATCGGCTTTCATTTGTCTAAGCGTATCGGCCAGCAGGGGGTGCCAATTACGATTGCCCCAATAGATTGGCAGGTTGACGCCGGCTGTGTCGAGTTCAGTTCGGAGAGAGGCGATGAGCGCACGATTCTGGGCATTGATTGGGCTGACGCCGCCAAAATGTTGGTAGTGTTCGACGACTTCCAACATTCTTTCTCGAGGCACGTTCTTCCCGCGCAGCACATTTTCCAAAAAAGGAAGCACATCACCAGGACCTTCAGGTCCACCAAACGACACAATCAGGATCGAATCAAATGGCGGATTGTCGGACATGAGCGGTTGCTTTGTTAGTAATGTTCAGCGGCTGACCGCCCAATAAGCGGGTTAGCAAATACTGAGGATTATTGCAGTCAGGTCAAGCGGTTGGGAATGCCCATGGCGATCCCCTTTCAGCTTTTGGTGACTGTGTTAGTCTGATGAGCAGTTACTGCGGCACACTTTTGCCGCAGCCCATCTGACAATCAGAAAAAACGCGGCACAGGATAAGTTTGATGGCCAATCCGAGAGTGCTCCTCCTCCGAGCTCCGGGCACGAATTGCGACATTGAAACGGCATTTGCCTTTGAATCCGTTGGCGCGAGTGTCTCCAGTGTGCACGTTAATCAGTTAATCGAATCACCTCACATCGGCGCTAGCTGTCAGATTTTGTGCCTGCCGGGTGGCTTTAGCTATGGCGACGACATTGCTGCTGGCCGCATTTTGGCTCAGCGATTGAAGGTTCATGTAGTCGATCTCGTAAATCAGTTTCGCCAGCGCGACCGCTTGGTGTTGGGAATCTGCAACGGTTTCCAAGTGATGATGCGGCTGGGGATTTTCTTTCCGGGCGAAGAAGAAAATCCACCTGCGACTCTGGCTTTGAATGCGCACGCTCGTTTCGAAGATCGCTGGGTGCATTTGAAGAATGTCGACTCGAATAGCGTATTCCTGCGTGGCATCGACACGATTTACCTACCGATGGCGCATGCCGAAGGCCGATTCGCGGTTCGCGATTTGCAGGCGACAGCGCAGTTGAAGTCCGCGGGACAACTAGGACTCCGCTACTGTTCGCCAGCAGGCAAAACTTCCGATGAACTGCTGGCGTTCCCAGACAATCCCAATGGAGCGCAAGGCAACGTCGCGGGAATATCGGATCCAACCGGCAGAGTCTTCGGTTTGATGCCGCATCCGGAACGTCATCTCGACGCGACTCACCACCCCTTTTGGACGAGACGGAAGATTCAGCCAGAATTTGGGGAAGGCAGAAAACTCTTTGAAAACGCGGTCTCTTACTTTGCCTAGTTAGAGCGTCAAACTTTAATTTTCGGGTTATTGACGTTTGGGTGGCACGCCCTGCGTCTTCGAAGGGCGTGGTTTTGCGTGACGCGCCACGCCCTTCACAAAGCCGCAAAGCCTCAGAGCGTGCCACCCTAAAATTAGAGTTTGACGCTCCACTAGTGCTTTTTCGTAGGCGCTGGTACGCCGGCGTGGAGTTCGCAGGTACCGTCAGCGCAGCTTTCACCAGCCAATCGGTAACGCCGCTTAGCGATTGCTCTGTAAAAAAACCGCCACAGCGGCATCGCAAAGGGCAGGTGCATCAGCGGAGCTATCCACCACAGTCGCGGCAAATAACGGCTAAGGAATCGCACTGCGTCGGCGCCACCAAATAGCTCGCGGTTCGAAGTGACTACCCACATCTGTTCCATCAACTGTTCGTGAGTCAGTTGGGGACAACGCTGGGCGATGCGCGCGTCATGTAGACTTAGGTAGGTCAAACGACCTTGAGTATCGAATGCTCGCAGACGCTCGACCTGAGCGCGACAGAAATTGCATTTGCCATCCCAAATAACGACTGGGGCACCTGGGTTCTCATCCGGGTCCGGTAGTCTTCGGTAAGGCTTGCTTTCCGTCATTGAAATTCCATTCGTGAAATCCTCGCCTACTCGACAGCGTTCACAAGCGACAAGGTTGGGACCGCGCTCTTGACCTCCGAATATCTTTTTCTCATATCATGCTCATTTCTATTATAGCTTGGAAATCCAATCGAAGTCGCCGGCGTGGTGTTGGGCAAGCAAGCCAAGAAACCCTACAGGACGTGTCGCTGATTGCGGCTTGCTATTCAGCTTTTTGTGCGTGCAGGGGGCTTCGTTGGTTCCAAAGTGTCTAGGGATTCTCTCGAAACTAGACCGGGAAAAAAACTTTTTTCCGAAAGATTCGAGCCCACGACTATTGGCATAGAAGCGCCAGTAATAGGGTTTCGTGGGTTAGATCCGCTGTCGTCCCATCGCCGGGCAAAGAGAATGCATGTCAAGGCCCCTTTGCGTGGTTTCAAGGGCGGGATAGATCCCCTCTTCAAAAGTTAGGCTGTACTTGCCTAGCTCAGCATGCGCAGCTTGCCTGACTGCTCGATAGGCCGCTTGCGGTCGTGCCCTGCGGCCAATTGTCAATGGGCTTGCAGAAGCCTGTTTCTTTGAAAGAAAACGCTTGACTTTGTGAATTAGGAGTTAATAATCTGGTCGTTGAGTAGGGAGCATTTCCTATTTGGTAGACCATCAAAGTTGCACACCGAGATAGCCGCAGGATACGCCGAGTAAGGCTCCATAGCACTCAGGTTTGAAGTCGTTGTTCGTCGTGCGTTTTAGGCGTAAGTGAAATCACAATTCAGCGCTGTCGATTTCCGAGGATGCCGATAGTATTGCCACTCATAGGAAGAGTTGAGACCGGTGTTTGCTCGCAGTAATGCCTTTCCCCATACGCTCCACAGCGTCGAATGATTTAACCGTGAATGCGGACGATTGCCGCACAATTGATATACCGTTTCCGTTTTTACTTGAGGTGCCCGATGGGTGATGTTTGCAAGAATGTTTTTGAAGCCATTTTGAAGTACGGTCACGACGAAGATTTCGATCCAGAAGTGAACGATCTTTTTTTCCCTACCGACGCACCCGCTGGTTCGGCTGAGAAAATTGAAATTTTGCGCCGCCGCGTCGAGCGCGGCCAACCGCTTTGGCATCGCGACGATCGCGTCGATTACGCTGGATTGACCGGCGTGATTCGTCCACGCGAGTAGTCCGAATCGCGGTTTCGCGGCCAGCTATTTTCGCTACAATTGAAACGCCCGAAGTGATGAACTCTGGGCGTTTTTGCATTGGTACACACATCGAACTTCACCCCACCCAATTCACCTAGCGGTCAATCCATGAGCGAAATAGTCAAGAAATACAACCAAGCCGAAAAGCTCAAGGATGAAGGTAAAAACGACGAAGCCGTCTTGTTGCTGGAAGAAATACTATCCGAAGATCCGTCACATGTTCTCACGCATTTGACTCTTGGCCGGATTTTCACGTTGCAAGGAAAATACGATCAGGCAATCGCGCATGGATTGAAAGCCTGCGAGCTGGAGCCCCACGAATCGTTCAACTTTACCGCCATGAGTGTGACCTATCAGCGCGTGTTCGCCGGTACTCAAGAACGCAAATACATTCAACTCGCAGAAGATGCGATGGCCCATGCACATCGTCTGCAGGGGGCCTGACTGCCCGCTGGCGCCTACATCCCCAGTTGCGCCTAATTACCAATTGCACTGGGCAGGCCTGCCGATTCCTATATGATGCCCAACCTGAACGAATTCGCCATTTCCATCAGAAATAACTTGGAGAATAACTCGAATGCTGCAACGAAGCCTTGTATTGCTCAAACCGGACTGTGTTGAACGACGCCTGATGGGCCAAGTCATTGCCAGATTTGAGGCCAAGGGGCTCAATATCGTCGCGATAAAGATGCTCCGTGTCACTCCTGAATTGTCCAAGCAACATTACGCGGAACATGTTGCGAAGCCGTTCTACCCGAGTTTAGAATCCTTCATCACTTCGGCCCCCATTGTAGCCATGGCCGTCGAAGGCGTCGAAGTGATTCAATTGATTCGTGAGATGCTGGGCGCGACCAACGGCATCAAAGCGGCACCAGGCACCATTCGCGGCGACCTTTCCAGTTCTCGGCAGATGAATCTGGTACACGCTTCGGATAGCCCTGAGAGCGCCACTCGCGAGTTGGCATTGTACTTCAAGCCTGACGAATTCTGCGAACACAGCTTATTGATAACTCCGGCTCTGCGAACACCGGATGAAGCCTAAGGCGCCAGGACGTTTCTATTGTCCTAGTGCCTATCCATATGGCTGCAGAGCACACTCTAATTCGACTTGGTTCGATCAACATGGCCAAGTTGCCGGTCCGGAGCGATCTTGTCGCGGACCAACCGCTTCAGTTGCTTGATATCGGGAAAGCCGTCCAAGATTTTTCGGTCCCACGAGGCGTAGCCATAAAGTCGCTGGCTTACGATTCAGGGTCGATAATTTGAACGGTGGTTGGTGTATGACTCAGTGTGCGCTGGGCTACGTCCGAGATGTCCTGCAGACTGACTGATGCAAAGCGTTCGAGGATCACGTCGAGCGGTTCGTAGGCACGGCGCGTTAGCCATGATTGCCCGAGGGCGAACAAGCGATTGCTGGGACGTTCGTCGGAAAGGATCAGGCCAGCTTGGATCTTATTCTTGGCCAATTCGAGTTCCTTTTTGGTGACACCATTTTTAAGGACATCCGCGAATACTGTTTGCATGGTCTCAAGATTCTCTACTGCGTCTTCGGGTGCACAGCAGAGATAACCAAGCACGCAACCGCAATCGTCAAATAACTGCGGCCAAAGGGCGGCAGTCTCCGCGCGGCCGGTATCGATCAGCTCCCAGAACAAGCGGCTGCCCGAGTCGTCAGCTAGGATGGTACACAACATCCGCAGCGCGTAGCGTTGAGGGTCATTGCAACTAAGGCCGGGCCAGAGCTTTACGGCATAGTGCTGATGGGTCGCTTCACGCTCGATCAGCACGTCGGAACTAATATAGTTTGGCACATTGTAATGACGGGGCGCGGCACCGTTCGACCAATGCTCGGTGTGTTTCTCGACGTGATCGATCAGTTGCCCAAAATCTACTTTGCCACTGGCGATCAGAAACATGTTATCGCTGGTGTAGCGTTGGCGGTGATAGTCTCGCATCTGCCCCACCGACATTTCGGAGATCGATTCCACCGTTCCCAGAACTCGAGTCGCTAAGGGATGGTCACCAAAGAATAATTCCATCGCTTTCTCGAACGCTCCGTAGGGAGGTTGATCGTCGTACATGGCGATCTCCTCCAGTACCACTTGTCGCTCCGTCTCAAACTCCTGCTCGCCGAGACTCGGGGCCATTAGATCGGTCAGCAGATCAACTGCACTGGCTTGGCATTCGGGCACAACCGATGCATAAAAGACGGTCGAGTCCTCTGATGTGTACGCGTTCGATTGGGCACCCAAGTGATCGAGTTCTCGATTGACAGCTTCCGCCGACCGCTTGCTTGTCCCCTTAAAGACCATGTGCTCGAGGAAGTGGCTGACGCCCGCCACATCAGACTTTTCATCGCGCGAGCCTGTCTTCACGAACCAACCCAGTGATACAGTGAAAGCTGCCGGGTCGCTCAGTGCGATGATCTCCGGACCAGCATTAGATTTGTGTGTAAGCAACTCCACTGGGCAGCTCCAATGCTTGTGATCCGACGGTGACGAGTGAAAAATTCTTTGGTTTGTGCTGATGAAAATACTCGAGCAAGGCAGCGCAGGTTAAACCGTCGATCTGTTCGCAAAGCTCAACACGTGTGGGCACGCGACCCAACGCAAACCAATCATTAGCGATTTGGCTGCTGCGCCCGGTCGATGACTCTTGTTCCATTACCAGCGAACTCTTCGATCGATTCTTCAATCGCTCGAGCTCATCTTGGTTAATACCTTTGCCGAGTGAATCGATTGTCTCCAACAACACGTGCAGCGTCTCTTCAGCGCGATTGGTCGTAGTGCCCGCATAACACAGCACGCAGCCTTGAGTCGCCAGCGAAAAACAAGTCGCGAATACCGAGTACACCAAGCCCCGCTTTTCACGGACTTCAGTGAACAACCTCGAGCTCATCCCATCGCTCAAGATTCCCACCAGCGCCCGCGCCATATAGTAATCCTTGCTCTCATACGGCGCGCAATCGTAGGCCAAAGCCAGATGCGTTTGGTTCGAAGCGTGATCCGTGTGACTGCTGCCGAAGCGCGGTCGCAGTGATGGCAGCTCGGGTTCCTTTGGCCCAGTCCAATCACCGAGCGAATCCTCAACTGTTCTACAAAGTTGTTCCCAGTCAAAATTTCCAGCCACAGCGAGAATGCTACCCGTCGGATGGAAATTATCTTTGAAGAAATCCTGCACATGGGAAATCTCTATGGCTGCGAGACCCTCACGAGTTCCCTGCGAAATTCGACCGTAGGGTAGGGGAAAGCGAAACCGCTTAAGTTCGCTGAAACAACGATGCGCAGGCTCGTCTTCCAACGCGCGCAAGTCTTGCATTCCCAACTGACGCGCATCGTTCAGTTGAACCTCGGGCATACGCGGTCGCCGAACCAAATCGCTATACAAGTCAATCACACGGGGCAATACCTTGCTAGGCATTGCGCAACTAAAGGATGTGTGATTGGTCGTTATCGAGCTGCCGCGATCCACGCCGAGGCTGTCGAGTTCTTCGAGAAACTCGCGACTGTCTAGCTTCCCGCAACCGCGTTGACTCATCTCGCAAGTCACCCCGGCCAATCCGTCGAAGCCGCTCGGCTCGTAACAGGTGCCAGCGGGCAGTAGGAAGGTGAACGCAGCCGATCGCAACCATGGCATGTGTTCACCGAGCAATACCAGTCCGTTTGGAAACTGTCGGTGCAGCAATTCTTGGTTCATCGAGACGTTCTTTTGAAAGTGGTAGCAAACATAACCCCTCGACACACCGGCAGAGCCAGTGGCACCCGAAACCAGCGCCAGCTTGCAACCAACGAGGTTTACTCGCTGGATTTCTTCGGCTTGGTCGCTGGAGTTTTGCTCTCGGCCTTGGGCGTACTACTCTCCGATTTGTTACCTTCGCTCTTTCCGCCTTCCGCTTTGCTGCCCTCGGATTTCGAAGATCCGCTCGGGTTGTCGGCTGCCTTGGCTTTCTTATACGACTCGCTGCGATAATCGGTCTGGTAAAAGCCCGATCCCTTGAACACGATCGCGCTACCCGTGCCAATCAACCGTCGCAGTTTATTCTTCTTGCACTCGGGGCACTTCTTCTGCACGTCGTCGTTGATACCTTGGTACAGCTCGAACTTGTGCTTGCAGGCGTCGCATTCGTAATCGTATGTTGGCATCGACCCATTCTCCGAAAGAATCAAAATTCAGTGTAGTACGATTATCCCAGGCGTTTATGCAAGCAATTGTGAGAATTGCTCTACACTACGTAGCACTACCGGTGCTCACGATCACTTGCGCTGGCCGAATGACGCGGTCGTGCAGCATGTATCCGACAGCAACTTCCAGCGCAACTTTGCCCGCAGGTTGATGCGGACTTGGCATTTGTGCAATTGCTTGATGGATATGCGGGTCGAATTCAGTACCCACGGCCTCGATCGATTTGCAGCCGTGCTTGGCCAACGTATCTGTGAACTGCTGAGAAACCATTTGCACGCCATCGAGCAGAGCTTTGGTATTGGTTTCATCGCCGCGCGCTGCTTCGAGCGCCCGATTCAAATTGTCGATCACGTCCAGCAAATCACGAACGATCGGCACATTGGCGAACTTCAACTGTTGATCGGCGTCACGCTGCATGCGTTTTCGATAATTTTCCATCTCCGCTCGACTCCGCAAGACTTCTGCCTCTGCGACCCGCAGCTTGTCGAGCAGTAGGGTGGTCGTTTCGTCCGCGTGCTCGCCGGACCTGTCGAGTTCACCCAAACCGTCGTCGGCTACGCCCTCCACGTTCAAGTCGTCCGCGAGTTCGTTATTCTGTGTTGATTCAGATTGGTCGGATTCGTTCTTCATGGTTGCTACTCCGCTTTAGAGTTGCTCTTTTCGTTTTCGTTGAGTCGGAAATGGGCAAGTATTCGGTCAAGAAATGATTTGCGATGCGGTGTGACGTGTTCTTCATCTACCTCAGCCAACTGACGCAGCAGGTCTTCCTGACGCCCGTTCACTTTTTTGGGTATCTCGACGAAAGTTTGCAATAGCAAGTCACCGCGCATGCCAGTGCGTGGATCGGGTACGCCGAAGCCTCTCAACTGAAAGACTTCGCCGCTTTGAGTGCCACGCGGAATGTCAACGTTGTGTTTTCCATTCAAGGTTGGAATCTCGAAAGACGTCCCCAACACAGCCTGCGAGTAGCTCAATGGCACTTGCAGAATCAGATCGCTACCTTCGCGTTTGAAAATCTTGTGCGGAAGAACTCGGATAAAGCAATACGCATCGCCCGATTGCCCGCCGTCGGGACTGCCCTGGCCTTCGCCTGGCATGCGCACGCGCATGCCGTCATCCACGCCCGCCGGAATCGCTACTTCCATCGTTACTTCGCGCGGCTTCAAACCCGATCCATCGCATGTCTTGCAACGCTTGGAAATGATCTTGCCATTGCCCCGGCACTGCGGACAAGTGGTCTGCACGCGTAAAATTCCAGTCGCTTGGACTACTTGGCCATGACCGCGACAGCGTTGGCAGACCTGCGGTTCAGAACCCGGTTCGGCACCGGAACCATTGCAAGTTCCACATTGATCATGCCGCGTCAAGGTGACTTTCTTGCGAGTTCCCGCAGCGGCTTCTTCTAACGTTAGTGTCACGTCGCAACGCACATCGGCTCCGCGACGCGTGCGTGACCGCGAGGAGCGACCCCCAAAAAAATCTTCGAAAATCGTGCCGCCGAACATGTCGCCGAACGCTTCAAAAATATCGCTCGCGTCATTGAATTGGCTGGTTCGTCCCTCGACGCCCGCGTGACCGTACTGATCGTAACGAGCACGTTTCTCTTTGTCGCTTAATATCTCGTAGGCCTCAGCGGCTTCCTTGAATCGAGCAACAGCATCTGCGTCATCTCGGTTACTATCCGGATGATACTTCATTGCCAGTTTACGATACGCTTTCGATAGATCTTCCTGGGCGCAATTTTTGTTGACGCCTAGGACTTCGTAGTAATCGCGTTTGGTAGCTGCCATCGAACCGCAGGCTTCTTGCGAAAGTAATTAATGGATTATGCAGTAAGCGATTTGCCGTTCTCACTCCACGAGCAATAACGCGCTTACCAAAAAAGGGCCACTCCCGAGAGAGTGGCCCATATATTCGACGACCTAGATAACCGCGACTCGGAGAGACGCAACTACCTACTAGGACACCGCGCCTTCGGCACGCTGCTTTTTCTTGTCGTCTTTATCGAACGTGGTTACCAAGGCTTCAGTCGTCAGTAGCAATCCAGCGATACTGCCAGCGTTAGCCAGTGCGGTCCGCACGACTTTCACGGGGTCGATGATGCCGGCTTTCAGCATATCGACATATTCACCTTTGTTAGCATCGTAACCGGTCGTCAGCGGCTTTTGGCTGATCTCGTCGGCGACAACTGAACCATCGATACCAGCGTTGTCAGCGATTTGACGCAAGGGAGCTGACAGCGAGTGCAGTACGATCGAAGCGCCGATCTTCTCGTCACCTTTGCACTTGTCAACGCACGCTTGAACTGCTTCGCTACAGCGCAGCAGAGCTACGCCACCGCCAGGAAGAATGCCTTCCTCCATGGCAGCTCGAGTCGCATGCAAGGCGTCTTCAACGCGAGCCTTCTTCTGCTTCATGTCGGCTTCGGTCTCGGCACCAACACTGATAACAGCCACGCCACCGGAGAGTTTTGCAAGTCGTTCTTGCAGCTTCTCACGGTCGTACTCGCTGTCCGTTTGATCGATCTGAGTGCGGATCTGAGCGACACGTTGGTCAATGACTTTACGTTCGCCCGCACCCTCGACCAAAGTGGTGTTGTTCTTGTCGACAACCACTTTTTTGGCGCGACCAAGGTGCTCGAGAGTGATCTTCTCAAGCTGGATACCGAGGTCATCGCTAATAAAGGTACCGCCGGTCAGAGTCGCAATGTCACCCATCATGGCTTTGCGACGATCGCCGAAACCAGGAGCTTTGACAGCACAAACGTTCAGCGTGCCACGCAGCTTGTTGACGACCAACAGAGTCAACGCTTCCGCATCGACGTCTTCCGCAATGATCAACAGCGGACGACCGCTTGCGCTCACCTTTTCCAAGATGGGCACCAAGTCGCGAATGTTGCTGATCTTCTTTTCGAATAGCAACACTAGAGCATTGTCGTAAGTGCAGGTCATATCGCTGGGAGTATTGATGAAATACGGCGACACAAAACCCTTGTCGAATTGCATGCCGTCAACGTATTCAACTGTCGTATCAGCAGTCTTGCCTTCTTCGACAGTGATCACGCCGTCCTTGCCAACGCGCTCAAGCGAC
>JAYVHC010000293.1:0-3655 GCA_043771575.1 Planctomycetia bacterium | reverse complement strand
CCGTCGAATCAGCTCTTTGTCTTCCATTTTGAGTACCATGAGGTTCTCCGAGTACTTCCGTGTAAGTGGGAAAACCACTTACTCGAACTCCTCGGCGGCAGCAAAGCAGTATCCATGCTTCGCTACTACTTGAATTTCCCAATCCCCGCTAGAGCACCCCACACCTTCGGCGAATGTTTACCATTCCGGTTGCCGTAAGTTGCCATGCGGCAATGACTTGCGAAGCGTCGGATTTGGCGTTGGGCCGTTGTTGAAATGGGGCTTGAGTGGTACAATTTCGACCTTCTCAGGAATGGGGTTTTGAGCCTCGAATTTTGAACATCGAAAGAGCGGTTTTTGAGGCTCTTCGAGCTACTCGCTAAGGATTTATCGCTTGTCGGATCTACCCCCCAACGACTCGGATGATATCGTTCCTTCGGTTCCCAACGGTGACGGCGATGGCACCATAATCATCGACCAGCCGATCGAAAATGAGCTCCGCGATAGCTACCTGACTTACGCGATGAGCGTGATCGTCAGCCGCGCACTGCCCGACGTCCGCGATGGGCTCAAGCCGTCGCAGCGACGCATTTTGGTCGCCATGAATGACCTGAGTCTCGGGCCAGGGGCCAAGCGAGTGAAATGCGCGAAGATCTCGGGCGATACCAGCGGTAATTATCACCCGCACGGCGAGGCGGTGATCTACCCGACGCTTGTCCGCATGGCTCAAGAATGGAACATGCGGCAGATCTTGATCGACAAGCAGGGTAACTTTGGATCGATCGCCGGACTGCCACCCGCTGCGATGCGATATACCGAAGCCCGCTTGAGCGCCGCCGCAGCCCTGATGCTCGACGACTTGAAACTGGACACCGTCGACTTCGTTCCAACTTATGACGATGCGCGCACAGAACCCACCGTACTGCCTTCGCGATTTCCCAATTTGCTGGTCAACGGCGCGACGGGTATCGCCGTGGGTATGGCCACCAGCATTCCACCGCACAATTTGCGCGAAGTATGCCAGGCGACCATTCGCTTGATCGACAACCCCGACGTGACCATCGATGAACTGATGGAGATCATCCCAGGTCCCGACTTCCCGACTGGCGGCATCATCTGTGGTCGCTATGGCATTCGTCAAGGTTATCGAACTGGTCGCAGTACAATTGTATTGCGAGCTCGCGCGACGATCGAAGAGAACAAGAACAAGTCGCGAATTATTATTCACGAGATTCCGTTTCAACAATTTCGTGATCGGGTCGAAGAAAAAATCGCAGAGCTGGCCAAATCCGGCAAGATCAAAGGCATTTCTGGCCTTCGCAACGAAAGCGATTTGAACGAACCGGTTCGCCTAGTGATTGAGCTCAAGCGGGGTGAAGATCCTGAAGTGGTCCTTAACCAGTTGTACCAGTTCTCACCGCTGCAAGACACGTTCTCCATCATCTTCCTCGCGCTCGTCGATGGCAAACCGCGCGAGCTGAGTATCAAGGAGATGTTGCAGGAGTTTGTGCGACATCGCGTGACCGTGATCCGTCGCCGTACGCAGTTCTTGCTCGGTCGCGCTCGCAAACGCAAGCACACCGTCGAAGGCCTGATGCTCGCGCAAGCCGACATTGAGCAGATCATTCAGATCATTCGCTCCAGTCGAACTCAACCCGAAGCCAAAGAGCGGTTGATGGGTGTCGAAGTTCCCGCGTCGATGATGGAACGCGCCCTCGGCGAGCGCGGTTTCAAGGAGTTCCAAAGCGACCGCGGCGTGTCCGACACTTATTCGCTGACCAGCGTTCAGACCGATGCCATTCTGGCCTTGCGACTGGGGCAGTTAGTGAACCTCGAGCAAGACAAACTGGCCGAAGAACACAATAGCTTGCTGGGTGAAATCGCAGGCTACATCGAGATTTTGTCCGATACGAGAAACATTTATCGCATTATCCGCGAAGACATGGAAGAGATCGCGCGACGCTTCGGCGACGCGCGACGCACCGAGATCAGCCACGAGGAACTCGGTAATTACAACATGGAAGATTTGATCACCGAAGAAACGATGGTGGTCACGATCAGCCACAATGGCTACATCAAACGAATCCCTTCGACCACTTATCGCGCTCAGCGTCGGGGTGGTAAAGGTATTGCAGGCGCCAAGTCGGAGGACGAAGATCCGATCGCTCACTTGTTCGTCGCTAGCACGCACGCTTACCTCTTGTTCTTTACAACACAAGGCAAAGTCTATTGGCAGAAGGTTTACGATATCCCGCAAATGAGTCGCGAGAGTCGTGGCCGCGCGGTTGTGAACTTGCTAAACCTCGCACCCGATGAACGGATTGCCGAGTGTGTGGCCGTTCGTGATTTCAATCTGCCGGGTCATTTCCTCGTGATGGCCACCCGCCAGGGATTGGTGAAAAAGACGCCGCTAAGTGCCTACAGCCGACCGAAGAAAGGTGGCATCATCGCGATTAAGCTCCGCGAGGATGACGAACTGGTAGACGTAGTGGTCATCAAGCCGAACGACCAATTGCTGCTGTCGACCGCTGCCGGGAAAGCGATCCGATTTGCTGAGACCGACGCACGTTCAATGGGTCGCAACACCTCGGGCGTAAAGGGAATTCGACTTCGCAAGGGTGACGCAGTGGTGGGCATGGTTGTGGCCGATCCCGAAGCTACGTTGCTGACCGTGTGCGAGGAGGGATTTGGCAAGCGAACTTGGTTCGGCCCTGGCGAGACGCTCGCCCCGATCGAAGACGTAGCCGGTGAAGATGCCGAGGGTACGGTCGATGTGGCTGAACCAGCGGATGCACCGGAGCCTGAATCGGAGTCGCCCGAAGATCTTTCATCCAGCAATAAGTACCGCACGCAGCGGCGTGGCGGTGGTGGCTTGATTGACATCAAGACCAGCAAACGCAACGGTCCGGTAGTCGCTATTGTACGAGTGACCGACGAAGATGAATTGTTGATGATGACTTCGCGTGGCAAGATCCAGCGGATCGCTGCCAAGGAGATCAACATCATCGGCCGCAATACTCAAGGCGTACGCATCATGTCGCTCGACGAGGGTGACAAATTGACCGCAATCGTGCCAGTGCCCGTGGAAGACAAAATTGACGAAGAAGTCGAAGCTGTGGCCCGCATGTCTCCGCCAGTAGAATTGGCGCCCGAAGCGAGCGACGCTGAGTCCTCAGTAGACGATGCCTCGACTGATGAAGAGGAGTGATCGAACCCGCTTCGTTCGCGAATACGGGCTCAGTCATTGTTTTTCACGCAAAGCCGTTGAGACGCAAAGGGAGAGTTTCGCTCTCATATCTCTTCTTTGCGGCTCTGTGCCTATCTCAGCGACTGGGCAGCGCGTGATGTGAGAGGCTTCGTATTAGTGAGCCGTCGGCATTAGCCGCGGGTTTCGGAGCAGAGGTCTCAACCTGCTCATTGACTGCCAAATGCCAGACGATTCGTGGCCAGCGAATAAGCATTGGACGAAACACAAACAGCAAACGACCACAACTTCGACGCCCGTGGCTAGCCTGGATATTGCATACGCTTATTGGTTAAGACCTATCGCGCGAAAGCCTTAGATCTGGTATGTAAATGTTCGGCGTCAATTAGAAGTACTCTTTAGCGACAATTAAAATTCCCTGGTGGATGTGAAGCTTAAGTTGCTTGTTTGGTATCCTCCGAGCCAAGTGAA
>JAYVHC010000292.1:0-5406 GCA_043771575.1 Planctomycetia bacterium | reverse complement strand
GGACTGCGACTGCGATGGGCGCTGGCTAGGCCGAATCGGTGGCGGCGTTTGTTGCGAGCGCTGCTGAGGTTGCGATTGTTGGATTTTTTCCTTCAGCCGTTCCGCCGCTTGTTGCAAAAATTTCTCGAGGTCGTTCGACATTTAATGCACGCTTTCATTGTTAACAAAATAGTCGCGGAACAAATCGCGGTCTGTTGGAGTTCAGGCTTTAGCCGTCGCGAGAGCGAGGCTCCCGCCGGGCTAATGAGGCAGCGAACACGGTAACTCTTGGTTTTGGAAGTACAAAGATGGCTGTAGAAGGCTCCGCAGGAGCGTCGCCCTCCCGTGAATTGGAACCCTCCCGTGAATTGGAATCGCGACATACCGTAGCTATTTCACTTCATGAATTCGAATGTCGCGCCAGCGAACTTGGAATGGTCCGGTATCTTTGCCAATTCCGTGAACTTGTAGCCCGATGAAGCCGTTTTGGTAGCTCTCTGGGTCGTAGATGTCTTCAATTTTGCGACCGTTGATCCAAGTTTGAATGCGGGGTCCAACTGCACGGATCACGTAACGATTCCAATCACCATTCTTGAGCGCGTCGGTTTTCGATTGAGTCGGGCTAAGCCAACCACGACCGGTCGATTCGCCGTAGACGTAACCCGCTGTGCCGGGCGAGGCTTCGATTTCAACTTGTGGCCCGTGAACGCGCCCATTGTCTCTTTCAGCGATACTCTTTGAACGAATTTGTACACCGGAATTAAGTGCGTCGTCGACTTTGACTTCGAAAGTCAATTCAAAATCGCCGTAATCTTTTTCGGAGCACATGAACGAATTCGGACTACCTTCCATAGTTCGGCCTACAATAGCTCCCTCTTCAACAGAGTACTTCGCAGTGCCATTCTTCTGAACCCAGCCGCTGAGATCTTTGCCATTGAAGAGCGTTTTCCAGCCTTCGCCACTGGGATTCGGAGCCGTGTCAAAGTCAGCCTTGTCATATCCCATTGGCAATTCGAGCGTGAGTGGGTCCTTCATAGCGACTTCCTTGGCAGTCAACCGCGCAGCAGTGACTGCTGGTTGAGTCACTTCGCCGGTCGCGCACCATTCCGTTCCACGTTGCAAAGTTATCTGAAAACCAGCCCCGCTCATAGCGACGGGATCGTGACCGAGCGTAGTATGAAAAACACGTCCCTTGCCGAACTGCACAACCATCAACATCGGTTCGTGCTCGCCCGTCCCGCCCGTCGCTTTGTCGCTAAAGGCAGTCGCCAGAACTTGCATGTTCGCAGCTGGTCCTCGCAGTTCGGCGTAGAGTTCATCTTCGGCTTGCATCCAACTGGTCGGAATGCCACGCGTGATGGGATGCGCAGCGTCGCGCACCACAACTTCGAAGGGATGTCGTTTGCCGTGGCTACCACCTCGCCCGGCTTGAGTGTCGCGATCGAATTTTCCCTCGCGCCAACGAACGTACGGACCGCTCGTTTCATTCCGTCCGCCCCATCCGCCGACACCGATCATTTCGTTATACTCGCTCCACTCTGGAAATGAATTGTCCGCCGCATGGACACTGACGAACCCACCGCCATTCTTCACATATTCTACGAATGAAGCGGCCGTTGCTTTTGACCATGCTTCGCCGTTGTAATTCGAAACAACCACTTGGTAGTCCGAGAACTTAGGATTGAACGTCGACATATCACCACCCTTCTCAGGGGTCGTAACTACGTCGACAACGAAGCGACCTGTTTTCTCCAGCGTAGCTTTGATTAAGGGGGTTGTTTTCTGCCACGGGTGATTGTTTTGTCCATCGACCAGCAAAGTTTTGATCAATGATTCTTTTGCGCTCGCCGCGTGCAATGTCGTCAGTACCAAGAGGGCGCAGCTAGTTAAGCAATTAATAAGACGCATAAGTGTGGTTCTCGACTTAGAAAGATCTGGTGTGAGCTGCGATCGCCACAAGCTCAGGTGCGAGCTGTTACTTTACATCGAAATCAGGGCGGGCGTTAGTTGGAGCACCGATTTTTGTTGCTTTGCCGCGACGAACTTCTACCAGTGTTTGGTTTCCGGCCAATTTGCGAAAATCCCTCTGGCGAAGGTGACCAGCGCGGCGGAGTGATACACGCACTGGCTGGTGCCGAGGTGCACTTCCGCTCATGGAATGATGGGCCGCGGGAGGTTAGAATAGGAGGCACTGGTCTGAGGCGTTCGGATCGGTTCCTACCTTCCATTTCTCATTCCCGCCAAATTGATCTATGCTTTTTTTGCATCCTAACTCTGCTGCCCATATAAATTTTTTCGCATGGCTCTCGGTCATCGGCGTGGCAGGAATCATTTTCTGCGGATCCGTGTTGGGAGACGAACCGATCGATTTCAATCGTGATATCAGGCCGATTCTGTCTGAAAACTGTTTTTACTGCCACGGTCAAGACGCTGGGAAACGTCAAGCGGATTTGCGGCTGGATCATTCGGAGACTGCTCTTGAGGCGGGGGTGATTTCGCCGGGCAACGCCGCCGAGAGTCAACTCATCGCGCGCATCAACTCGACAGATCCCGAGCAGCAAATGCCGCCTCCAAAGTCGAATCGCAAAGTTTCCGTCGAGCAACGCAAGCTGCTCGAGCGATGGATTGACGAAGGTGCCAAGTACTCGAAACATTGGGCGTACATTGCGCCGGTTCGCCCGCCACAACCTTTGGTTAAGCAAGCGGATTGGTTGCGCACGCCCATTGATCGCTTTGTGCTCGCGAAACTCGAAGCGGAAGAGCTTGCACCGTCTCCTGAAGCGGACAAGGCGACTCTCATCAAACGGCTGCATGTCGATCTCCTTGGTTTGCCTCCAACCACCGCGCACGTGGATGCTTTCGTTGCTGACACAGATCCGTTGGCTTACGAAAAACTCGTAGAACAACTTCTGAATAGCGAACACTATGGCGAACGTATGGCCCTCAGTTGGCTCGACGCGGCACGCTATGCAGATAGCAACGGCTTTCAACAAGACGGCGACACTTGGCAATGGATTTGGCGCGACTGGGTCGTGAAGGCGTTGAACGAAAACATGCCCTTCGATCAGTTTACGATTTGGCAGTTGGCGGGCGACTTGCTGCCCGGCGCAACCAACGAGCAGAAAATTGCTAGCGCGTTCAATCGCAACCATCTGCTCAACGGTGAAGGAGGCGCAATCGCTGAAGAGCAGCGGTTCAACAATTTGTTTGATCGTATCGACACGACCGCAACCACTTGGTTGGGACTGACAATGGCATGCGCTCAATGCCACGATCACAAATATGATCCAGTCACTCAAGTCGAATACTACAGTTTGATGGATGCCTTCAATCGCGTCCCAGAGACTGGCACTCCTCAATTCATGTCCAAAAGGATTCGCGTAGGGGCGCCATTTCTTGAGTTGCCGACCGACGAGAACAAGCAGAAGTTCGCAGAGTACGACGCGCGTTTGGCGATACTCGACAAACAAGTGAGCACCATCGTTGATTCAGCCTTCGAAGGCTGGCGACTCGGGTTGGCCGCGGACGGCGAGTCCAGTGATGGAAAGGAGCTTTCCGAGGCGATCGTCGCTTTGCTGAAGAAGCCTGAAGCGGAACGCTCTGAGGAGGATAAAAAGAAACTGGACCAAGAGCTGCGCAAGCACTTCGATGACAAGGTTCGCAAATCCATCAATGACAAATTCCCGGTCATCGCCGAGGCGACTGCGGTTCGCAGTGATTACAACAATTATCGAGGTGATCAACTGCCGCGCGTGATGATCATGAGCGATGACAAGCCACGCGAATCGTTTGTGTTGTCGCGCGGAGAATATTTGAAGCCGACTGACAAAGTTACGTTTAACACTCCGGCCTTTCTCCCTCCGCTGTCTGGTGACGCGCCGCGCAACCGACTTGGACTGGCCCAATGGTTGATGTCGCCCGATCATCCGTTGACCGCTCGGGTGCAGATCAACCGCATGTGGCAGAACCTGTTTGGACTCGGAATCGTCAAGACAACGGAGGATTTTGGTGTTCAAAGCGAGTATCCGATATATCTCGACCTACTCGATTGGCTGGCGGTCGAGTTCCGTGAATCGGGTTGGAATATGAAAGGCATCCAGCGCATCATTCTCAACAGCGCGACCTATCGCCAGTCGAGTCGATTGTCGCCGGCGTTGAAGGCTCGAGATATTGAGAATCGTCTGTACGCGCGTGCCAGCCGATTCCGCATGCCGTCCATGGTTTTGCGAGATTGGTCGCTTTCAGCGGCCCAGCTGCTCGATAAAAGTATTGCAGGTGCTCCGGTGTACCCTTACCAGCCTGACGCGATTAGGGAATCATTGGCCATCACCAAAGAACGCGATTTTACGTATCCCGATTCAAGCGGAAAGGACCTCTATCGACGCAGTTTGTACACGTTCTGGCGGCGGACGATTGGACAAGCCAACATGTTCGACGCTTCCAATCGCCAAACTTGCCGAGTGAGACCTTCCATGACCAGTACTCCGCTACATGCGTTGACGACCCTCAACGATCCGACCTGGGTCGAGGCTGCGCGCGTTTTAGCTGAGCATTCCTTGCATCACTCGCATGATGCGACGGCTCAGTTGACGTTTGCATTCCGTCAGATTCTGATTCGTTCACCGACTGAAAAGGATCTTGGCCATTTGCAAAGCGCGTTGCAGAAGCAGCTAAACTTTTATACCCAGGATCCAGCAGCGGCTTTGGCATTTGTGGAAACTGGAAAAGCAGCTCGCGACAAAACACTCGATGTTGTGAACCACGCCGCACTGTCTGCCGTCTGCTTGACGATCATGAATCTCGATGAAGCGATCACACGCGAATAACCTCGCGAACGGAAACGACAACCATCACCATGGAAAATTTAGTTCAACAAAACGTAGCCCGCGTCAATCGGCGCCAACTCTTTGGCTCTGCGGCCAGTGGCGTCGGTGTGGCTGCATTGGCAGCGTTGCTTGGTCGAAACTCGCAAGCAACTGAACCGCTTGCAAACAGCACGTTCAACGGCCTACCCGGCTTGCCCCATCACTTGGCGAAAGCGAAACGCGTCGTGCTTTTATGGCAGGGCGGTGGCCCATCGCACGTCGATCTGTTCGATCATAAGCCGGTTCTGAAAGAGATGGCAGGCAAGGATATTCCCGATTCAGTTCGCGGTTCGACCAGACTGTCGACGATGTCCAGCGGTTATGCCAAATGGCCATGTGTGCCCGCGATCAAAGAGTTCAAAAAGTACGGCCAAGCCGGTATCGAACTTAGCGAGATGCTACCTAACATTGGCAAGATCGCCGATGAGATTACGGTAATTCACTCGATGCATACGGAGGCAGTTAATCACGCGCCGGGAGTAACGTTTTTCTTAACCGGTTCGCAAGTGCCGGGGCGACCCAGTATGGGGTCGTGGTTGTCATACGGGCTGGGGAGCGAAAC
>JAYVHC010000291.1:0-3238 GCA_043771575.1 Planctomycetia bacterium | reverse complement strand
GCGAGATTTGGGCGAAGCAGGCATAGACTTCATCAAAGACGATGAACTCATGGCAGACCCTCCACATTCGCCACTGGAAAAGAGAGTGGACTGCGTGATGCGAGAAATCAATCGGCTCGCCGACAAGAGTGGGCGCAAGATCATGTATGCAGTCAATATTTCCGATGAAGTGGATGCAATGCGACGCCATCACGATCATGTTGTTCGGGCTGGTGGCACTTGTGTCATGGTCAGTTTGAATCACGTTGGTTGGGCTGGTGTCAGCGCACTTCGATCCACTTGTGAGTTGCCTATTCATGGACACCGCAATGGCTGGGGAATGCTTACTCGTCATCCAATGCTAGGTATTGAGTTCACTGCATATCAAAAGTTATGGCGAGCTATTGGAGTCGATCATCTGCATGTAAACGGGTTGCAGAACAAATTCTGGGAACCGGATGATTCGGTAGTTCGGTCGATTGAGGCTATGCGGCAACCGATGTGGGGTGGTTATCACGCGATGCCGGTGATATCGTCTGGGCAATGGGGCGGCCAAGCTCCTGAAACGCTACGTCTGACTGGAACACAGGATGTGCTGTACGTTGCAGGAGGTGGCATCATGGCCCATCCGTCGGGGCCGGCGGCTGGCTTGCGAGGAATTCAGCAGGCATGGGAAGCGGCTGCATTGGGCGTTACGCTTGAACAGTATGCGGCGAGTCATTCGGAGTTACGGCAAACGCTCGAAAAGTTTGGGGGCAAACGATAGTGCGACCTCGACTTGCTTTTTACGGCGACGATTTCACCGGATCAGCCGACGCCATGGAAGTATTGCAGTGGGCCGGCATTCCTACGGTACTGTTCCTTTCTCCGCCAACTCCGGAGCAGCTTCAGAGTTTTGATAATATCGAAGCATTTGGAGTCGCCGGATGCAGTCGATCGATGTCGCCCAATGAAATGGAGAACGAGCTTAAGTCGGTCCTTCGGCAGCTTCGCGACTCGGGTGCAGAAATCGTCCACTACAAAACTTGTTCGACATTCGATTCGTCGCCCGAGATTGGCAGTATCGGTAAGGCGATTGAGATTGGGCGAGAGTTGTTTGGCAGCGGCGTTGTACCTATTGTTATCGGTGCTCCGAATCTTGGCAGGTATCAGGTCTTCGGAAATCTGTTCGCGCGATCGGGACTTGATACAGCCCCGTATCGACTCGATAGGCATCCTACGATGATGCAACATCCCATTACACCGATGAACGAAGCCGATTTGCGGTTCCATCTTGCTAAACAAACGAATTTACGAATAGGACTTTATGACATCCTGCGGTTGCAAAGTGCCGTTCCTGCAAGCAATTTCGATTTGGCCAGTGTGGCTGATTGTGATGCGTTGTTGTTCGACGTGCTTTTTACTGAACACTTGCTCAAAATCGGTGAAATGCTGAATTGTGTAGCGAAGCAAAAGACACCGAGTTACATGGTCGGTTCTTCCGGAATAGAGTACGCATTGACTCAGTACTGGGAAACCGTCGGACAACGCAAACCAACGTCTTCGGAAATCAGGCCGACTCTTGGTGCCGTTGAGCAAATTGTAGTAATCACCGGTAGTTGCTCGCCGGTAAATGACAGACAGATTGCATGGGCAGAGCAACACGGCTTTGAAACACTCGCTCTTAACTCAGCAAGATTGATTGACGTTAGCACCAGTCAATCCGAAGTGCAATTTATGGTACAATCTGCTTTGGAACGACTGGATCGCGGAGCCAATTTGATTTTGCATACCAGTCGCGGCCCAAAGGACCCCCGCATCGTTTTGGCCATTGAGTCGATGCGAGCGATGGGGTTGTCGGAGCTTGAGATTCGATTGCAGAGCGGCAAACTCTTGGGACCAAAACTAGGGCAGATTCTCCGTGGAATCCTGTCGGAAAAGTGGTTCTCGCGTGTAGGCATAGCCGGAGGTGATACTTCAGGCCATATCGCTCGCGAGTTGGCAATCACGGCACTCGAGGCGATTGCGCCTGTTGCCCCAGGATCGCCGCTATGCAGAGTGCATTCGAAAAACGCGCTCCATGGAGTGGAGTTCTTTTTTAAAGGTGGTCAAGTTGGAAAAGATGACGTTTGGGGAACCATGCTACGTGGGACAGCGGGACAGGCTGCTAGCCAATCTTGAAGAATGATGTACAACCGGCTGTTAGGCCAGCGGCAGGATTACATATACCACGATTCGTAGCTGGATTCGCAAGAATTCAGTGAGTTCTGAATTCTTGCGAATCCAGCTACGGTAGTTTTCATTCCGCCGCTCGCCTTAGTGGCCTGTTGTTACGAAAAAAAAACCGGGAAAGATAGATGACAAAGATTGCGATACTTGGCGCGGGTGGAAAAATGGGTTGTCGTTTGACCGACAACTTGCTGAAAAGCGCTCAGCGTCACGAACTGATGCTGGTTGAAGTGAGCGAAATCGGAAAAGAGCGGATTGCTGAACGAGGGCTATCGACGACGCCCGAGTCCACGGCGATCGAACAGGCTGATGTCGCCATACTTGCCTTGCCGGACCGGTTGCTTGGAACCGTTGCCCGCATTGCCGTACCGCAGGCTCGTCCAGGCACTATCTTTATTACGCTCGATCCGGCCGCCGCCCACGCTGGTGATTTGCCAAAACGAGAAGATATTTCTTATTTCGTAAGTCACCCTTGCCATCCAAACGTATTTGACCACTTCGAAACTTCGGCAGAAAGAGACGATTTTTTTGGCGGTGTTCATGCGAGACAAGCCATTGTGTGCGCATTGATGCAAGGCCCTGAAGAACATTACTCCATCGGAGAGGCATTGGCCAAGCAGTTCTACGGACCCGTCACGCGGAGCCATCGTATCACGGTTGAGCAGATGGCAATTCTGGAGCCAACAATGGCAGAGACATGCGGTATCGCGTTGGTGCGTGCATTGCGTGAAGTCCTAGAAGAAGCTGTTCGTCGCGGTGTACCACGAGCAGCCGCCGAGGATTTCATGTACGGCCACATCAAAGTCGAGTTAGGAATTGCATTTGGTTTGGCACCGTTCCCTTTTAGTGATGGTGCTGCTCTCATTTCGGGGTACGGCAAGGAACACATCTTCAAAGAGAATTGGCTAAGCTTGTTCGATCCAGCAAGCGTCAAGGAACAGACTCAAATGATCGTGAAGGGCACTACGAAATAGGCATCCACCATGAACAAATTGCGATTGATCATTCGAACCTTCTTTCATTGGTATCCCCAATCCAGTTCTGGTGATGC
>JAYVHC010000290.1:0-6639 GCA_043771575.1 Planctomycetia bacterium | reverse complement strand
CTCTACGCGCGCAGTACTTTTGCGATTCCATCGCTGGATTGGCTGGACGCTATCGATTTGTCAACTTCTTGGATGATTTCTTGAATGATCTGCTCGACTGAAAACCCCTCTGCTTCGGCTTGGAAATTCAATTTGATGCGATGACGTAACACGGCAGGGGCGACGGCGATCATGTCTTCGCGGCGGACAACGGGCCTACCGTGCATGGCAGCGCGAGCCTTCGCACCGAGCACAATGTATTGGCTGGCGCGCGGACCCGCACCCCAACGAACACAACGCTTCACGCGGTCGCTCGCTTGGCCATCATCGGGTCGCGTCAGACGGGCCAACTGAGTGGCGATTAGTGCGTGATGCGGCGTAATTGCAATGCGTCGAACGACATGCATCAAGTTCAGCAATTCTTGGCCGCTGATCTGAGTCGTCAACTCATGGGACACATCGCTGGTTGTTCGCAACACAATCTCCAGTTCATCCGCTTGGCTAGGATAGTTAACCAAGACGTTAAACATGAAGCGATCCAGTTGGGCCTCCGGCAGCGGATAAGTTCCTTCCTGCTCGATAGGATTCTGCGTCGCGAGCACGAAAAACGGTCGCGGCAGTGCATGGCGAGTGCCACCGGCCGTAACTTGTTTCTCCTGCATCGCTTCCAGCAAAGCGGCTTGGGTTTTCGGGGGAGTGCGGTTGATTTCGTCGGCCAGAATCACATTGGCGAATATCGGGCCAGCGATAAAGCGAAACGTCCGTGTTCCTGTATTGCGATCTTCTTGAATCACCTCCGTGCCCGTAATGTCGGCAGGCATTAAGTCCGGCGTGAACTGAATGCGATTGAATTCGAGCGCGATCGCTTTGGCAAGGCTGGAAATCATTAGCGTCTTGGCCAGACCCGGCACGCCGACCAGCAAACAATGCCCACCTGCCAACATCGCCACCAGCAATTGCTCGATCACTTCCTGCTGGCCAACGATCACTCGTTCCAGTTGCGTTCGAATGCCCTTCAAGGCAGTACACAGTTGCACCAGCGCCGCTTCGTCGGAAGGCGGATCACCCATCGATTTCGACTCACTCGTCACAGCAGCTCCCAGAAAACTCGCCAGCCACAACTGCAAATTCCTAACTAATAAGCGAATATACGACACTTCTCGCTGAACATCACCATCTGGTTCCCAGGCTCCGCCTGGGCACCCAATGAATTGCAGGCTCTGCCTGCCGAATTGTGGTTTGATCGACGTCTTCGGGAGGCAGAGCCTCCAAGACAGCTCGCGTTCCCAGGCAGGAGCTTGGGAACGAGCGTGTGCGAGATGGCGATCGGCGAGAAGTGTCGAATATACCCCAAACAATCGTTTTTGACAGTACGACGCAACTGGCAAATCTAACCGCGATCAACGCTGTAAGGTAAAACAGGAGTTAAATGCGCAACACGTACTCCAGCAACACCATGGAGTACTGAGAATGCATTATCCGTATAGCTTGTTGGCTTCGCTGTGATCGATCTTCCGAGCCTTGATGCGACCGCCAGCGAGATTCTCGCCATTGGGATCGATATAGACTCGGCCGGTGCGACCCGGTTTGACGCTCATTACGTGAATGTTGAAGATAAACGCGGCATCCGATTTCGATTTGAACCAATGCACATTGTCTTTGACATCGGTAATGGTCGAGCAACCACCGGGACCGAAATCGCGATCGATCGTAGGTGTGATGATCATGTGCTCCTTGGTATCTTCCAGGCGATCGTAATGCCGACCGTGGAAATCACCTTTGAGAATCAAGAACGCCGTCGCCATGTTGTCATGACCGTGCGGCACGACCGAGCGATCCTTGTCGAGCACAAAAATCTGATGTCCAAACACTAGCTCCGTTGGCAAACCATCGACTTGCGGCAAGGTGGCTTTCAAACTCGTCTCGCCACGCTCACTGGCTTTCGCATCCTGAGCCAGTTTGTCGAAGTCCAAGAATTTTAAGAGATCAGGCAAATCGACGGTCGCGTACAGATCTTCGACCTTTTTTTGCCACTGGAGTTGATCGAGTTTCTTGCCCTTGAGATCGAGGCTCCACGAGTTCAGTTCCGCTAGCCATTTTGCCGCAAGCGGCTTGACTTGTTGCGCGAAAGCGTCGCGGGAGAAGAGTGTATCGAGCAAGGACCAAGTAAGCAGAGCACCGATGCCATGCCTCTGGAAATCGCGGCGGGTCAGATCGTTCATAGCAAGCTCCCAGTGTAGAACGATTGTCCTCAATCGTTCATTGTTTTTGTGTAATACAATTGCCTACCTTCCGTCATTACGCGCTCGGGCACTCATCATTGTACAGCACGTTGAGGCTGGAAGATTGCCTCAGCAAAGAAAGCGAAATGCTGAGGGGGCCACGTCCGGCGACGGAGCGGCGGACCTATGTAGGTGAGCAGCACGGTCGGCTCGCACCTAAAGATGTTGAGGAAGATTGTTTTGCACTCGCCTACTTGGGCGCGGGCAACTTCGACTGCAACCAGTCCTGCATGGAGAAGACCATTTTCGATTGCTGCTTGTCGATTTGTTTGTTGATTTTTTGGACCAGTTTCTCGTTGGTTTCTTTAATTTTCTTGTCGATGACGCCCTGAGCCCCTTCGCCGAGCGTCTTGGCAAAGTCGCCACCGATTTGGCTGATGCGGCGCACGCGAAAATAGCTGAGTTCCACCACAGCACGGTCGACGTGCGGTTTAATGATTACGTCGGGAGGAAGTTTAAGCGGGTTCAGCTGAAATTGCACCGTGCCGCTCATGGTCATTTTGCAAGTCGCGTCGGCATTGACGCTCAAACTGATCATTTGCACATCGCGCACCCATTGGCTCATGCGACCAAAAACGTCGAGCAGACACTCGACGGACACACTGAACGCAATGCGTCCATCGGGCAGCGATTGCAGTTGCTGAAATTCGATGTGCAGATTCTTATCTGGCTCAACGAAATCGACGCGATACTTCGTCCACGTTCCTGCATTGACCAGTTTCTTACGGCGTTTGGTTTCGAGGTGTCTGCCTTCGCGCCAGATGTCGACGCCGTCCCAGACCTCTTTCTGAAGTCCCCATTTCTTATTGTCTTCATAGGCGGGCGGCAAGTTTTCGCGAATCATACTCGTCAGCCACAAGATCAACTGCGGCGAAGCGAAATCACCTACCGTATTGCTATGCGAGGCCGGCAGCGCGAGAACTTTGCGCTGCGTCGACGTCAGGGGTTGGAAAGTCAATAACACTGGCGGCGAGTCTATTACTTGGGAGACGCTGGCGGGAAGCTGAGCGATCAAATTGGAGTCGCAAGGCCAAGCCAGCGCCAACACAAACAAAACGTAGAACGACTTCGCTGAGTGACGCACGCTATCCTCGCATTGTTGGCTGCTAGCATTTTGGGAATTATGCAACAAGCAGCTTAGCAATAACTTAGTGTTCCGGCGAAGCTCAATCCGTCCCCAAAACGACCCATCCACAACTGGTTTCGAAAGAAATCTGCAAGTGGAATGCCACCCTGCGCCGTTGTCGGATTTCTTAACGTTCCAGGCGCCATTTCGCGGCATGCTGTTGCAGGAGGCATCAAAACGGATGACAATTCTCTGGCAAGGATCAGCACGCATCAAAAACGCACGCAGCAAGTGTCGCATATTGCGAAGGGACATCATGCCAAAGAATTCGGAACCGGTTGAAGCAAGTGCTGTGCAACCCTATATCTCTGCCAGGGACAACTCGGTGGCGGAGTTCACTGCCAAAGCGATCATCGTCGGCTCGATCTTTGGTATTTTGTTTGGCGCCTCGACGGTCTACTTGGCATTGAAGGCCGGTTTGACGGTATCCGCTTCGATCCCGATTGCGGTGTTGGCGATTTCGATCGGAAAGAGGTTTCTTGGAACCACGATCCTTGAGAATAACATCATTCAAACCTGCGGATCAGCCGGCGAAAGCGTGGCCGCGGGGGTGGTGTTCACGTTGCCTGCCTTCATCTTCCTCAGCGACAAAGCGAGTGCGGACTATTTCGAAGTAGGAACGGTGATGATGATCGCGGTCTTCGGGGGCATTCTCGGGACGCTGATGATGATACCCCTGCGTCGTCCCTTAATCGTCAAAGAACACGAAACGCTACCCTACCCAGAAGGAACCGCATGCGCTCAAGTATTGATCGCGGGTGAAAAAGGTGGCAGCTTAGCGCAAACCGCTTTTTTCGGACTCGGTTTCGCTATCGTGTATGCGATGCTGCAAAAGGTTGTGCATCTGATTACGGAAACGCCGCGTTACGTCACTGCACTTACCAACAAATACTTGCCAGCGGCATCGGTCGCGGGTGAAATTACTCCGGAGTATTTGGGTGTCGGCTACATTATTGGTCCAAGAATCGCCGGCATTCTCGTGGCTGGTGGCGTGTTCGCCGCTTTCGCCTTGACTCCGCTTCTGGCAACGCTTGTGCCGCAAGAGACCATCGCTGCACAGCTTACAAAGCTCGGCATGTCTCCCGTGAAATTCGGTTGGGATGCGGATGCGAAGGTTTTTGCCGACTCTGCAAATGCGATCTATCGCGCTTACATTCGCCAGATTGGTGCGGGCGCAGTTGCTGCAGCTGGTTTCATCACACTGTTGAAGACGATGCCTACCATTGTTGCGTCGTTCTTAGAGGCCTTTCGCTCTTTAACGCGCGGCGTAGCCACCAATCGAGCAAGAACCGAAAAAGACTTGTCTATCTTCGTGGTGGTGTTCGGCAGTATTGCGTTAATTGCTTTGATGGGCATCCTGCCCGGCATCCCCGGTGACTCAATGACAAACAAACTGATCATCGGACTGCTGGTGATCGTGTTCGGATTCTTTTTTGTCACCGTGGCTAGCCGCATTGTGGGTATCATCGGTTCGTCGAATAGTCCGATTTCTGGCATGACGATTGCGACCATCATGGGAACCTCGCTGGTGTTCATAGGCATGGGTTGGACTGGTACCGTGTACGAACCGATGGCGCTAGTTGTCGGCAGTATGGTGTGTATCGCAGCCGCCAACGCGGGTGCCACGAGCCAAGATTTGAAGACCGGATACCTCGTCGGTGCGACGCCCATGTATCAGCAACTGGCGCTGTTTATCGGCGTGATCGTTTCTTCGTTGGTGATCGGATTTACCGTCAAATATCTCGACACACCGACTCCGGAAATGCTTGCGAATGGAATTCACCACGCTATTGGCGAGACTTACAACGCGCCTCAAGCAACCCTGATGGCCACATTGATCAAGGGTTTGCTATCGTTCAATCTCGATTGGCAGTTCGTGCTGGCGGGCGGCTTTATCTCAATCACGATGGAGCTGTGTGGAGTTAAGAGTCTTTCGTTTGCGGTCGGCTTGTACCTGCCGCTAGCGACGACCCTGCCGATTTGGATCGGCGGCGTGATACGCGGGGCCGCGGATTGGATGAATAGCCGAGGCAAACCGGCCACCAGCGAGCATGTGGATGATGAACTTGGCAAAGGCAGCTTGTTTGCGACCGGTTTGGTCGCGGGTGGGGCTCTGGCGGGCGTAGTAATTGCGTTGCTTACCGTCAGTTACCCGCGCTTTATCACGTTTCTTGAAGAGCGATTCAAAATTGAGAATCCGGGCAGTTATTTCGAGAAGTTCAATGTCGGAGCACCCCTTAGCAACGCGCTGGGGCCGGTGGGCTACGAGTTGCTTGGCGTCGGTTTTTTTGCTCTCATGGGAACCGTCTTATTCGTACTCGCGAGACGAAAATAGCTAATCCTCAATAGTGGGGTGGTTTCTCTTCGCGCGGATCAAATTGTTCCTTGCGCTGTTCGCGGAGCAGTTTGATGTGATCTTCGAGACGCAGAATGACTCGTTCGTAGCGCATCATCGACTGGGTGTGCTCGGTTACGACTTCGTTCAATTGCTCGCAAATGCGTTGTTGGTGGGCGACTTGAATTTCAAGTTCGGTTATACGGGACTGCGTGCTGAGTTGGTCATCCATCGTTGATTTCTATTTCTTTCGAAGCGTAAGCTGCCAGCATGCGTTTTGGCCTACTAATACCCTGCCGCCGGCGAGATGGAAGCTTACACTAAAATGAAACAGCCCCCACAGGATTGCGGGGGCTGTTGATGATTCTGATTCGAATCCCTCGGTCGACTAGGGTAGCACGGCCAGCGGTTTTGCGGTTTCGACCGCGCCTGATTGCGTGGCGAACTTGTAAGTCAGCTTGGCGTTCACACTCAAATCATCCTCAAGGTCGGTCTTGAAGACCAAGGAGGTAGCCCCTTTCCCCTTGAGGGGGTCAGGTTTAAGTCGCAAATTGATGAGATGGACCGCCTTGGACTCTGCTCCAGGCTCAAACTGTATTTCCATATCCTCGGCTTGGACATCGAGAATGCGGAACGGCTTCAGGCCACGAATCACAAATCGATGTTCGACGGTCTCACCGGTTTTCAATTCTCCCAAAGCGAGTTGCCGGGGGCTAACCTCAAGACTTGCTTGAACCTCACCTAAGACCGTTAAGGGAACTTTGGTCAGACGGTTATCATTTGTTTGCAAGGTTAACTGTGTCTGCAACATTCCGGCTGGCGCATTGGCCAATAACTCTGCCGAAATTTTATAAAAAACTTGACCGTTCTTACGGGACACTTCCTGAATCGTGGGCTTCAAAAACGGTTCCTGAGAC
>JAYVHC010000289.1:0-5545 GCA_043771575.1 Planctomycetia bacterium | reverse complement strand
TTGCACCCGATGCGCCGCTGGGCGAATACACTTTTTGGATGTTGAACGAGTCGCCCATCAAATGGCGGCCGAATCCACAATCGCTTACGATAGCGGAAGCCTACGCAGCCAAAGTAAAAGCCGCAGCCGAAGATCCGGCGCAGGTCGCCGAGAAACCCAAGCTCGACGAGGCCTTAAAAGTAGCCAACGAACGCGTCGAACAACTGAAAAAGTCAACGGTCGAACGCGACGTGACCGCTTACTTCCCAACAACCCCCTTGCGGCTTCGCATCTTGGAAACCCCGGTTCGTGCCACCCCCATTACCGCTGTGACGGGTGCCGCCGGGGCCGAGCAACAGATTGACGTGAAGATTGAAAGACTATTTGGTTTCGCAGACGCCGTGGACCTTTCTCTAGCAGGCAAAGCGCCTATTGAAGGTTTAGAACTGCCGAATGTGCAGATTCCTGCCGGTATGGACGCTGCGAAAATAGTTGTCAAGATTCCGGCGAACGCTTCTGCGACGTCGGTAAATATTCCAATTAAAATGGATTGTAAGTTCAATGGTCATGCGTTGAGCCAGACGCTGACCTTTGGATTGACAATTGCTGCACCCGTTGCTGCTCAGTAAACTTCGCGCAGTTTCGGTGCCTGACCAGTTCACCACTTCGTGCCAGCGCTCTTGAATCGCTGTCGGCGACTCCCACGAAAATCCCACCTACAAAATGAATAGTTTCATCATGCGTTGTGCAATATTGTTTGCGATGTTCCTGTCTACTTCGATGGCCAGCGCTCAGGACAGCGTTGATTTTGGCACTCAAATCGCTCCACTTCTGACGCGAAATTGCAGCGCATGTCACAACTCCAAGAAGCCGGAGGGGGGTTTGCTGCTTGAGTCGTTTGCGACGCTTATGAAGGGTGGCGACAGCGGCGAAGCGATCGTGCCTGGCATGCTCGACAAAGGAGAATTATTGTCGCGCGTTATCGCTACCGACGATACTGCCATGCCACCAGCCAACAATGCTGTTGGCGCAAAGCGATTGACGGAAGCGGAAGTGGCAATCATCAAGGCTTGGGTCGCCGCAGGCGCGCCGGCTCCGAAGGCAGGAGCAACGGCGGTTATGAGTTGGCGAGACATTACGGGAACGCTGAAACCGATTTACGCCAGCGATGTTTCCCCTGACGGCAGCTACCTTGCGTACGGAGTTGGAAACGTAGTCGCATTGGCCACGAATCCATTTGGTCCAACAACGCCGCAGATCGACTATCTGCTCGATCCGAATCTCAAACTCGCTGACGGAAAACCGATTCAAGCAACTCATATCGACCTTGTGCAATCGATCGCGTTTAGTCCAGATAGCCAACGGTTGGCGACCGGTGGATTTCGCAGCGTCAAGATTTGGAAGCGTCAAACGGGCTTCGCACCCGTGGCCGCGACGATGCCTGCGGGCAGCCGCCTACTATCAACGGACTTCAGCGGCTCGCGCGTCGCCATCGCAACTCCCGAGCACTCACTTGTTCTGCTCGACGCCAATACTCTTCAGCCGCTTACACAGCTAAAGGGCCACACGGAACGAATTGTCGCCGCAGGATTCACCCCCAATACGTCGACAATTTTCAGTTGCGATGCGAGCGGTAGATTGCTGCGCTGGGATCTGCCTGCTGAATTGCCAGCGGAAATCTCGTATGTCGAAGCGACACCAGCGCGGAATGTAACTTTAGTTTCCAAGGAGGCAAAGGACATCCGAGCGATTGCCTCAGCCAACGTCGGCTCAGTCCTATTATTGCGTCAGGACAACAAACTCGCTGCATTGCAACAAGGGCCAGCATCCGCCGAAGCTGGCGCGTCGCCTGCCGCGTATGCTGCGGTCGCCGCCTTTGATCGCTTGGCCGATGTCAACACGCTGGCCATTGCCAAACCGACCGATGCGGTACAGTACTTGGTTGCACAGAACAACGGTGCAATTGAAGTCATCAAACCTGAGACGGCAGAAACGGTAATTCGATTCGAACAGGGAGCGCCACTTGTAGCGATTGCGCTTTCGCGCGACGGTACGAAATTAAGCGTAGCTGGAGTAAGCGGACCTACAAAGCTTTGGAACTTGGCGGATGGAAAAACGTTGGCCACTTTGCAAGGCGACTACGACCAAGTTCGCACTTTGGAGGTCGCTCAGCGCAGCGTCGCTCGCCAAAAAGCACTTGTCGATCTGCTGACAGCCCGAGTGCCTGAATTGAAGAAGGAAGCTGAGAAGGAAGTTGAAGCGCGCAAGAAAGTCGAAGAGGCGCGGACGAAAGCGGTCGAAGCCATCGCCGCGAAAGTCAAAGAGGTCGAAGCCGCGCAAGCCACTGTGACAACCACCGTCGCGTCGATCGAAGAGACTCGCAAAGCGATTGAAGAGATGACTAAGAAGATGCAGGCCCTCGCTACTGAGAAGGAAGCCAAAGACAAAGCGGTCGCCGAAGCCGACAAGAAAAAGCAAGAAGCAGAGGCGGAGTTAGTCAAACATGATCAAGCGCTCGCGACCGCCACCGCCAGCGTGGAACGTGCCAACGGGCTCGTGCCGCAACAAGAGACTCTGGTTACCACTGAAACCGCCATCCTAACCACGTCTCAACAGGGACTTGAGACGCTTCAAAAGTCTGTGTTGCCTGCCACCAGCGCACTCGCATTCGACTCGGCGGGTTTAACCGTGATTGCAGCCGCTGCCGACAACAGCTTGCAACTGTTTGATGCAGCCAGTGGTAAAGCGATCGCAAAGCTGGCACCTAGCCCAGTGGCAATTCAAGCCATCTTGGTCTCCGCCGACCGGAAGCTGGTTGCGGGGGATGGAACGCAATGGTTCAGTTGGAGCCTGGGGATGCCATGGTCACTCGAACGTACACTAGGCTCGCCGCTTTCGGGCGATCCCGCTTCGTCCTTGTTTAGCGATCGCATTACGGCGCTTGACTTTAGTCCGGACGGTCAATCGCTGGCTATCGGCAGCGGGCCACCCAGCCGCTTCGGTGACGTGAAGATCATCGCGGTAGCAACGGGCGAAATCCAACGCGATTTCGGAGAAGCTCATAGCGATACCGTGCTTGGTTTGCGATTTTCGCCGGATGGTCGGCAACTGGCCACTTGTGGTGCCGATAAACTCTGTCGTTTGTATCAACTCGATTCGGGGCAAATGGTCCGCTCATTCGAAGGTCACACGCATCACGTGCTTGGCGTAGCCTGGCAAAACAACGGTCAGACGCTCGCCACCGCCAGCGCCGATAACTCGGTTAAATCCTGGAACGTCGCCTCCGGCGAACGCAAGCAATCCATCGCTGGCTTCGGTAAAGAAGTCACCGGCATTGAGTTTGTTGGCCTAACCGACCAAATCGTTACCAGTAGCGTTGATGGCCAAGCAAGGTTGCACAACGCGTCGAATGCGCAACAGGTGCGAGCGTTCGCAGGTGCAAACAATGCACTGTATACAGTGTCCGCCAGCGACGATGGTCAATTTGTAGTAGCGGGCGGACAAACGGGCCAAGTGTGGATTTGGAAGATTGCTGACGGGGCACTGCTGCGCAAGATCCCAGAAGATCCAAAATAGCTCGGTTCCAGCCGAATACGGTTTCTGCATGTCGCGGTGAACCACGGCAATAAGTCACGTCTATTTTTGTTCTAGCTCTGAGTCGTAGAGATCGGGTTGGCTCCGTTCATTGTTGCTACTTCCCAAATGACACCTTCTCCCGTCCCGTCGCCACGGAAGTGAATGAGATGCTTTGACTGTTTGCGATTCAAGCACTTGATGGTGTCGCTTAGTCGCCGTTTTGGGTCTTGTTCCGGGCAAGGCTTAAGTGGGTCGTATATCCTGGATGGCCACCCCTCTTCTTCGAAAGCGGAGAGAATTGCTTCTTGATTCTCTGCCACCCATTTAAATTGTTTCACAATTGTGCCGGAAAAGGTCAAAACGCGTCGTTCAGAGTCCCAACAAGGACGCGTTAATTCTCTGACTTGACTTCCATTTTTTTCCTGCGGCAACCAAGCATCATGCCTCGCCAAATCTATGCTCACCTTCTCGTTCCCGTTTGTTACGCGAGGTCTTTGTCGAGATAAAGTGATACCCTTGGCCGTCAAGACAAAACAAGTACCGCTCGGAAATCTCAAATCGCCAGTTTCTCGGAAAGATCGACCATCGTCGCATTCGAGCGTGACCTCTCGCTTGTGCTCGACCAATCCGTTCCGCACAAGCCAGCGAAAATCATTAAGATTCAGCCCCAAAGCAAGAAGCGACTCGAGTTCAACTGCAAATTCCCAGTAGTCGCTGTTGGATTGCTCTGCGTAATCGATGGCTTCAGTTAAATGGACAAGTGCCGGTTCGATTCGTGGAGGAATTCGAACTTCGTCTTGAGTCACTTTGAAGTTAGGCTCCATGAGCTGCAAGCCTTTTCAATTGGCTAGAATAAGTAAGCCCTGTTTCATCTTGCATGCACTTCCTGGCATTAACTCGCCACTGCGTTTGTAGTATGCCTATTTTGATACCACTGTCAATCTATAGAAAGGCATATTTGCGGGGTTATTACTCTTGTAACAGGCAATTTGGAATAATCCATCTGAGCTATTAGTGCAATTTATCGTCATTACCACCAGCCTTTAGGAATGCAATTATGCGGGAGTCTAACTACGAATGTAGACGTCCCTTCTTCACCGACCGACACCGAAGGGATTCCGGTGATTTCACATTCGCTTCCGTTGCCAAGCTCGTCCTTTTGGCGATCTAATGACCCGAGGACGGGAGAGCTGGCATACCTCCCTGCGGCCGAACAGAGTTTTGGAAGTACCCGTTTTTTGCTCGGCATCAGAGTAGTCATCACCCTGTGTGATGATGCCAAATGCCTTGAATTCGGCAGTCGATTTGTCAGTTGCCGGAATTCGAGCTCTGTAACGTCTTGTGAGCGAGGATGCCGTGTCCAGATTTGTACCACAGGGAATGGGATGGCAGCCGGATCTGCCCGACTCGCGCGATTACTCGCACGGGCATCCAGCAGTTCTTCCCTCGTTACGAAAGCTCAAGCGGTTAGGACCCGAGGAGTTGCCCGATGAAGTAGATTTGCGTTTTGACAGCGAAGGGGAGTACTTTACCCAGCCCTTAGATCAAGGCCCGCTAAATTCCTCAACAGCCTTCGCTGTCCTCAGCCTCATCGAGTATTTCGAGCGTCGCATCCATGGGCGAACATTTGATGGCTCGAAGTTGTTTCTTTATAAAATCACTCGCAACTGGATCGCCGGGGGGCACCGCGCGGTCGGCGACGCAGGAGCTGACCTGCGAACGACGCTTAAAGTTTTAACTCAGTTCGGTGTGCCCCCAGAAGAGTATTGGCCCTACGACATCAACAGGTTCGATGAGGAACCGAGCGCTTTCGTTTATCGCTTAGCTAAGCCCTTTCCCGGCCTCCGCTATTTCCGCCTCGACAGGCCCAACACCACCGGTGAAGACAACTGGGGCATACTGAAATCATTCCTCGCCGCCGGCTTCCCTGTTGCCTTTGGCTTCCCGGTCCCCAGCTCCTTGACCTCTGCTTCAGACATACCTTACCGGC